>JACMMM010000107.1 GCA_014379065.1 Saprospiraceae bacterium | reverse complement strand
TGGCTCCAGCCGGGTGGCCCGAATGTATACCAGAACTTGGCGCGGAGCGGTTTCTTGCTGAACAAATCCTTGAAAATGTTGATCCACTCGTGGAAAACGATGTTCCATGCATCCTTTTTTTCCAATGGTTTTGTAAGGCCGTAGCGTAGCGGTTGATATTCCTCGTCGGGCAATTCTGGTTGGAAAGTACCAAACCACTTGTCCCACACAATGAGGAACATCCCAAGGTTTTTGTCCAGGTACAAGGGGTTGGAAGCATGGTGCACCCGGTGATGCGAGGGTGTGACGAGCACGTGTTCGAGCCAGCCCATTTTACGGACAAACTCCGTATGCACGAGGATGCCCCAAATCTGCGTAGCAGCAAAAATGAACAGGATATCTACAGATTTGAACCCAACTAGACATAGCGGGATGAAATAGATGAAACGGTACAGCGGCTGAAACACCGAGGAGCGGAAGCCGACTGTCAGGTTGAATTGTTCAGAGGAGTGATGTGTAACGTGTACCGCCCAGAAAAAACGGCTGAAGTGATCCACCCGATGCAGCCAATAGTACAAGAAATCCATACCCACCACCAGCCAAAACCAATACCAGAACGGCGTGGTGAATTCAAACAGCCGGTGAACCCAAAACCACTGAAAAATAACGAGGTACACGAGTCGAAACGCGAGGTCAACACCGCTGTTCAGCAACATCAGGTAGAGATTTGTCAGTGTGTCGCGCAAGGTGTACGACTTTGTGAAGCGGTAGTGACTCAGCAGCATTTCAGCCAAAATGACTACTACATAAAGTGGGGTGCTGATCAATATTAAAAGCTGCTCGCGAAGGGATTCCATGACTTAGGTGGTGATTGGTTTATGGGTGATTGGTGATTCGGTGATTCGGTGATTCGGAGATTGGATTCAAAACGCGTTTTGCACCACTCGAAAAAGAATCCAAGTGCTGACGCCCATTAGGATAAAGCCGGCGAAGCGTACGATTTTTTCAGGCACTCCAGGTTTCAGGCGCCGTCCGATTTGGTGTGCCAAAAGCACTTTTGCAAGGTCGGTGCTGAACAAGCCTATCAAGGCTGCACCCATAAAAAATCGGAGATAAAATTCGTCTCCGCCAGGTGCTTCCGCTCTTGCTGCGGTGGCCACACCCAGCCAGAAAATCCAGTTGGAGGGGTTGGTCATATTGATAGATAAACCTTGAAAATAAGCGTAACGGCGTTTGACAACGGGCTGGTTTTCATCCAGGAGTTTGTCAAACCTGTGCTTGCGCGGCCATGCTGCCGAAAGGCCAAAACCAAACAGAAGCAGCCCGCATATTAACCCAAACCAACCTTGAAACAAAGCTTCACCGGTAATGGACGCCAATTTCCCAGCGCTCCACCAACTCGCCGATACCAAGATGACATCACTGGTTAATGCCCCTGTTATCAAAGCCATTCCCTGCCGCCAGCCGTAGCTCAAAGTGGTGCGGAGATTCATAAAAAAAAGCGGCCCGAGTAGCAGGCCGTAGGCCAATCCCGAAAGTAGACCCTTAATAATTGGCTCCATGAAAAGTTGAAAAGGTGGTCAATTTGGGAAATATGGTCAATTTAGGGGTTGGTACTCATCTTCATTGCTATTTTCGCGGCGCAAAACTACTACGGTTCTCTCGTTCTGAAAGGAGTAGTCGAACACTAAACGGTCAAATTCTTTAATTTTTACCAGTTTTCTTTGCAAATGAAAAATCTTCTTTTTTCGGCTTTGGCCCTAATGGCTTGCTTATTTAGCTTAGGATGCCCAAAACCTGCTCCAGTTCCAGTCAAGTTCAGCGTTGACAGACCCTTTGCACTTCAGGTCGGGCAAACTGGCGAATGCGCTGATGTTCTTGGCTTTAACATCAAATTTGAAAAGGTGGCCGCTGATAGCAGATGTCCCCTAGGTGTGGAATGCATCACGGCGGGCAAGGCTGATGTGGTGCTTACCCTGACCAAAGCCGGTGTGTCGCAAACGGTGACATTGCCGTTTACGCTTCCAAATGGCACGAGCAATGTCACAGACTTTAAAGGTCACACCGTCCGCGTTATGGGCGTTTCCCCAATGAATGTCAAAGACAAAGAAATCAAACCAGAGGAGTACAACATCTTGATGTCGGCGATGGTGACTCCGCCACCGCTGCCCCAAGTCAAAATTGGAGAAGACTTCAGCATTGGGGTAGGGGAGAGCATTGCCACCAGCGATGACCTTTCTGGAATCATCCGTTTCGACTCGGTAGTCGGGGATAGCCGTTGCCCTGAAGGGGTAAAGTGTATCTGGGCAGGGCGCGCTGATTGTGTGTTCTCCTTGACCAATGGGGGACAGACGCAAAAAGTGACCCTTGCTACTGGCGACTTAGGCCAAGGCGGTAAGGGCGAAGTTCAATTCGGTACTCATACCTTGAAAATCAAGGCCATAGCGCCACCCAAAAAGCAAGGGTCGCCGATCCCGCAGAACGAATACAAGGCGACTTTGGTGTTGACCCAGTAGAAAATGACAAAAACTACATGTTCATGTATCTACCTTTCTTGATATTTTTGCGTAGATAATGATAAAGTAGTGCTTTCATCATTACTAAATTTCCATTTTAATCCAAGCTAGATCTGCGCCTAATATATTCTTGATTTTGCCCCCAATATTGTCCTTTTTATAAAAGAGGGCAGTATAGGCTCCTTTTGTGCCTAAATAATTGAGGCAGCATTTCAGGTTTTCTGAAAGCTGGGTAGCAGATTTTAGCTTGCAACCCAACGCGCTCTTCATGGAAGACCTCATCATTTTAGTTCAATTTTTTCAAAGCACGAAGTTCAAATCAGGCGGTTTACTCAATATATTGTTGGAGCCGGAAACTCAAATGCGTCAGCTGTTTAATGTCCTGGCTTCTGGACAGATCAAAAGCGACGAGGACGCATTGCGTGAAATACCCTCCCTGAATGGCTCCTCCTCCAACCTTGCCACCGTAAAAAGCAAGTTGAAAGATCGCCTCAACGATGCCCTGCTGCTCGTTGAGTTCAATGACACTGAAACCAACTCCCGACAAAAGGCTTATTTGGATTGCATAAAAAAGTGGGCAGCGATCACGGTCTTATTGACCAGAAACTATCGTGAACTCGGGTTGCAAAGACTGGAACAGCTCCTGCGCTATACGCGGCGGTTCGAGTTTACGGACATGACCATAGAGATTTTGTACATGCTCCGCCTGCAATCGGGGCTTATTTATGGCAGAGAACAACAATACCATGAATATGATGCCTTACTGCGTCAGTATCAGGCTTTGCGTGTAAAAGAAGATTTGGCAGAGACACTTTATGCCAACCTGATGATTGATTTCGTCAACAGCAAATCCGAGAAAAGAGAAATCGCAGAAAAAGCGGCTACCTACTTTCAAGAAATAGCCCCTCACCTTGACACTTTTACTTCTTTTAGGATACACCTTTTTGGCCGATTGCTACAGATCGCCATTTACGACAACCAGAACGATCACCAAAAGGTAGTCCACTTGTGTGAAGACGCCATTGATTTTTTTGACAAAAAGGCCTATAAAAGTTTTAGCGCTCTTCAGGTATTCTACTATTCCCAACTCGTGGGTTACCTCAACCTGCGCCAATATGGGCACTGTCGCGCTGTAGCCATCCAACATCGCAGTTTTTTCGCAATCGGAAGTTACAACTGGTACAAATGGGAAGAGCTGCATTTTCTCGCCGAATTTAATGCTGGCGAATATGAAGCCGCATTGGCTATTTGGCAGCTGGTAACAGAGCGCGTAGAATTCACTGATCTGCCGCCTGCTATTGGTGAGTCTTGGAAAATTTTCGAGGCGTATCTCCTCTTTTTGATGCGTTGCGGTCGCCTGAAAGAAAGAAAGGATGGTAAAAGGTTTCGTATTGCAAAAATTTGGAACGAAATACATTTCTCTAGCCGCGACAAAAGCGGCATGAACATCCCGATTTTAATTATTCAATTCCTCCTGGCATTGGCCGACAAGGAATATGGCCAGTGCATAGATCGGGAAGAGAGCTTGGCCAAATACCGAACACGTTACTTAAAACTGGACAACGCTGCCCGGAGCCATTATTTTTTCAAAATGCTCGAGCTGATTCCAAAGAGCGACTTCAACGCTGCCGTTGTCAAGGCCAATGCGGCACCATTGCTTGAATGTCTAAGGACAACCTCGCAGAAGACGGCAAATCAAAATTTCGAGGTGGAAGTGATCCCTTACGAAGCACTTTGGGAGATCGTGCTATCCATACTGAAGCAGCCCGCTGAAATCGGCACTGCGCATCCGGCGCGCATGGTTAGACAGGCACTTTGATCAAGAAAAAAACGCATTGAACTGTCTGCTTCCTTTGACGTGCATTGAAGGGGCTTATTCGCTTCCAAATGCCCTGCTTTCTATGTTAAATATGGGTGATTTTACCGTGGAATCTGGGCGGTATTCCATATAAGTGTCTGATTATTTTATTTCAATAAATTTCTAAAATATTGATAATCAATCGTATGAACTCAATTTGATCAAATTTTTCTTTCAAACCCCCTGTCTTTTCCTCGAAAAAAATGCTGACAACTGTCCGCAGGCCTCTGAACCTTATGCTACTACATTTGACTTGTAAATTTCATTATTTTAATCAACATTCATCACGCATCATGAAAAGTTTAAACACGCTTTTGTTCACACCGCTATTAAGTCATTGCACGCTTCTTTTCAACGATTATAATCTCTATCCAGGTGATAGACAGATAATCATCATTGATGTAACAGGCAAATAGGGGGAAAGTTCTTTTCCCCATATCACCCACTGCAAGAGCGACTTCCTACTCTTAATCCTGCATTTAACCTTGCTCCGGTCAGTTCTGACCGGAGCAGGTTTATGCTGTCTGTGAGTTTCCTGGTCTTATGCCTTCTGTAATACTGATGACCTAAGTTGGTTTTTCAGGCATATACCCAAAGATTTTAATCTTTCTTCTTATGAAAAGTTTATCCACCGCTATCAAGTTGGGGCTGGTCGTTTTTTGCCAAAAACTAAGCTCGCCCCATGTCAAAAATAAATCGAAAATAACTGCGCAAAGCATACAGCTCACTCGTATGCTCCGCAGGAAAACTTTTCGTCTTTTACTTCCTACCGCAGTCCTGACTGGCAGCCGATACGCGGCGCCAGTTCAGGACTTTTTTATGCCCACGGCACATCATCTCGACTCATCCTTTCTTCTTTTTAATTGCTGAATAACAATCTCCTATGAAGCATTTTTACGGTTTCCTATCCAATCTCATCTCCTCGATCAAACTTCAGTCGGGGAACGAAACGCATCCCAAGGGGAATGCGTTTTTGACCATCCAGAACAAGCTGGCAGGGATTTCTCGTGTACGGCGTTTGCTGGTGCTAAGTTCATGCTTATGCCTTTTCTCATTGCTTGCGTGGGCGATAGTATCGCCCGACCAATTCCAGCATGTCAGCTTGGCTGTGGGGGAAGAAATCAAATTGGCTTTGTCATCTGACAAGCAGGTAGAATATACGCTCAACGCCCCGCAATACCAGTGGATAGACGAGGCCGGCGTAAGTATTGGCACCCATGCGGACTTGGGCCGTACTGCCATCACGGTATCGCACCGAGCAGCGATGATTGACCATCGAGCTTCCATTCGCAAGGTGGTGGGTATTCACCCAGAGCACGACGAAGATTTGGATGCAGAGCTCCTCTTTTCCTATACGGATGCGGAGCTCAATGGGCTGGACGAGGGCAAATTAGTGCTTTACTCTTCCAACGACCAAGGGGTTACCTGGCAACCTCATTTAAATAGCGTGACGGATCCCTCGACGAATACCATCCATCTGGCAGGTATTCGTCACTTTTCGTTATGGACGGCTGCCCTGCAGGTGGTACAGGGCCCTGGTTGTGTTACAACAGGCATCGGTGCTTGGTGGCGGTCGGACAATAGCTGTTCTGCTACTGCCTGGAATGATTTTAGTGGAAATGGCTACCATACCACGGGCACCAACAATCCTGTATTCACTTCGACAGGAGCGAACTATAACCCCTATGTGAAACTAACGGGCGATTACTATAAGTACACGGTGGGCATTTTCAAAAACAGCCCTGGCATCGTTAATATGAAGGTCTTTTCGGTTGTGCTGCCAGTAAATGGGCAATTTACTGTCCCCTGGAGTGAGAAGACCACCAATGGCTACCACACCAATCTCTATGCGCCCTGGAATAACAACTATTCCTATTTCGATGCGCCCTACGGCCACCGCGTCTATAATGTCTTTACCACGGCAGGCGGCCAGTATGGTGTGCCGAACATTGTTGCGAGCGAGCGCACACAGAATAATATGTCTATCCGTACCAACGGTAAGGTGCAGAATTTCCCCGGCTCCTATGGTGGTACTTTTACCTCGCCTACTTCAAACGAGAATTATCTGGGTGCCGTCTCGGGATACCCATCTTCGGGTGGCTCAGGTCTGGCTGAGGTCATTGTCTACCGCGATGCCTCCTCCATGACGACGACACAAGTACAGAAAATCGAAAGCTACCTGGCCCTGAAATACGGGATCACTCTGGATCAGACCACCGCGAAGGATTACCTCTCCAGCGATGGAAGCAAAATGTGGGATGCTACGGTGAATGGGGCATTCAAATTCAACATTGCAGGCTTAGGCCGCGATGATTGCCAATCCCTGCACCAAAAGCAGAGCAAAAGCATCAACCCAAAACAATTTATCACGTTCGCTACAGGCAGCAGCGTCAAGGCGGACAATGCTTCCAACACCACGGCTATTGTTGCTGACAATTCTTACCTGAGCTGGGCAGACAACAATACGAATCAATTCACCACTGTTGCGGTAGGTGGCACGAACGTGAGTGATCGGATGACCCGTGTCTGGAAAGTTGACAAAACCAACTGGACGGATCAAACCATCACTTTCAAAGCGGCTGGCTATGCCAACCGTTACCTCATTATCCATAACACTTCTGCTACATTCGCCACAGCCCCTAGCCAGGAAATCTTGTTGGACGCAAGCGGCCAGGCTACTTTCAACAGCAGTTTGTTGCCGGATGGCGCTTATTTCTCCATTGGCAACATCTTCAAAGGCCCAGCCTGTATCAGCGCCGGAATTGGCGCCTGGTGGAGGGCCGACCAAGAATGTTTTGGCACTTCATGGGTGGATTATAGCGGCGCAGGCCATAATGCTGTGAACGCTGGCGCACCTTCGGTACAAACAACGGGTGCGAATTACAATCCCTTTGTGAAATTCTTCAGCAACCACTACCAGTATGACGAAGGGGTTTTTAAAAACGCGCCCGGTATCGTCAATACCAAGCTCTTTACAGTGGTAATACCGATAGCCGGTCAATACTCCGAGCCTTGGGGAGAATGGATGTCTAACGGACAGCCTTATCATATTCATGCGCCACATGCCAACGGCAATATTTACCACGACGCTCCATATGGTCACCGGATACAAACAGGATTTGTTGCCCAAGGAGGTCAGTATAATGTACCGAACATCATTGCGGGAGAACGAACTGCGACGAACATGTCTATCCGTACTAATGGCAAAGTGGTAAACCAAGCGGCCAACTACGGGGGTACTTTTACCGCCAATACGACGCTTAACTACATCGGGGCATATCATGGCCTCGCATCTTCGGGCGGATCTGGCCTGGCGGAAGTCATCGTTTACCGCGATGCCTCGGCACTGACGGCAACAGACGTACAAAAAATTGAAAGTTATCTGGCCTTGAAATACGGTATCACGCTCGACCAAACGAGTGCCACAAGTTATCTGGCCAGTGACGGAACCAAAATGTGGGATGCCAGCGTCAACGCTGCATTCCGATTTAATGTCGCCGGTTTAGGCCGTGATGACTGCCAACTTTTGCACCAAAAACAAAGCAAAAGTGTAAACCCTGGCCAGTTTATTGGAATGTCTACCGGCAACAGCTTTGCTGTCAACAACCCCGCCAATTCAACCAGTATAACGACCAATAATTCCTTCATGACTTGGGGCGATAACGGCAACAGCATCACGACCATGGTGGCTGTCACCAGTTCCAACGTAACCGACCGGATGTCCCGGGTATGGCGGGTTGATAAAACCAACTGGACCGACCAAATCATTACTTTTCAGGCAGCCGGTTATGCGAATCGCTACCTGCTCATCCACAATACTTCGTCTTCATTTGCCACCGCGCCCAGCCAGGAGATCCTCCTGGACGGTACGGGTTCCGCTACTTTCAGCACCAGTTTGTTGCCTGACGGGGCATACTTTACTCTAGGCGGGGTCTTCCAAGGACCCGGTTGCGTCAACAATGGCATCGGTGGCTGGTGGCGGGCAGACCAGTTTTGCAGCAATGCAGAATGGAAAGACTTCAGCGGTAACGATCGTACGGCCACTGCGAACGGTTCGCCTTCCTTCAATACCACGGGTGCGAACTTCAACCCGGTCGTGAAATTCAACGGTAATAGATATCAATATTCAAATGGTGTCTTCAAAGACTCTCCGGGTATCAAGAATTCAAAAGTATTTATCGTCGTGATGCCCGTCAACGGGGGGCAGAATTACGCCTGGGGAGAATACACTACTAACGGACACAATTATTATTTCCTGGCGCCCCACGTTAATAACATCACGCACCATGACGCGCCATACGGTTACCGCGTGACAAACACTTTTACAACCAATGGCGGCCAGTATGGTGTGCCGAATATCATTGCTGGAGAAAGGTCTCAGACCAACATGTCCATCCGTACCAACGGCAAGGTGCAAAACTTCCCCGGGAGTTACACCGGAACCTTTACTTCACATACCGACCTGAACTTTATTGGCGGTCACTGGAATGCGTATTCGAACGCGAATACCGGTGTGGCGGAGGTCGTTGTATACCGAGATGCGACCAACATGACGGCTACCGAGGTGCAGAAAATTGAAAGTTATCTCGCCCTTAAATATGGTATAACACTTGACCAAACGACTGCCATCAGCTATTTAGCTGGTGATGGCATTACCAAAATGTGGGATCACACTACTCAGGGCGGTTTCAAATATAATATCGCTGGTCTTGGCCGCGACAACTGCCAGTTGCTCCATCAAAAACAAAGTAAAAGTGTGAACCCCAGTCAGTTTATCACTTTTGCACTGGGTGACAGTATCGCTGCGAGCAATGCTAACAACCCCAAAACAATTACCAACGATAACTCCTTCCTGGTTTGGGGGGATGACAATGGCAACCGCTTTAACTCGGTGGCCATTACGGGCTCTTCCAATGTGACGGGTCGGATGGGCCGGGTTTGGCGGGTGGACAAAACCAATTGGGCCGACCAGAGCATTACCGTCCGGGCGCAAGGGTATCCCAATCGCTACCTGCTCATCCACAATACTTCTGCCAGCTTTGCCACGGCACCCTCCCAAGAGATCTTGTTGGACGGTACGGGTACTGCCACCTTTAGCAGCAGCCTGCTGCCCGACGGCGCTTTTTTCACCATCGGTGATGCCTTGAAAGGCCCCGGCTGTGTGAACGCAGGCATCGGCGCCTGGTGGAAATCTGATTTTGAAATGAGTGGGACTTATTGGAACGATTACAGTGGCAACGCCAAAGATGCCGTCAATGCGGGCTCGCCTAGCCCACAAGCAACGGGCGCGAATTTCAACCCGTTTGTGAAATTCTTTAGCAACCATTATAAATATGATGAAGGTGTTTTTAAAGATGCTCCCGGCATCGTCAACACCAAACTTTTTACCGTAGTAATACCGATAGCCGGTCAATACTCTGAGCCTTGGGGGGAATGGATGTCTAACGGGCAACCCTACCACATTCATGCACCGCATGCCAACCAGAATATTTATCACGATGCACCTTATGGGCACCGGATACAAACCGGATTTGCCGCTCAGGGTGGTCAATTTGGCGTACCGAATATCATTGCTGGCGAACGGACGCAAACCAATATGTCCATTCGTACCAATGGTAAAGTGGTGAATCAAGCGGGCAGCTACACGGGTACATTCACAGCCAATACAACGCTTAACTACATCGGGGCATATCACGGCCTTGCATCCTCCGGCGGATGCGGTTTGGCGGAGGTCATTGTTTACCGCGATGCATCTTCGATGACAACCACGGATGTACAGAAAATTGAAAGCTATCTGGCACTGAAATATGGCATTACCCTTGACCAAACAACCGCCACGAGCTACTTGGCTTCTGACGGAACCACCAAGATGTGGGATCAAGCGAGCAATGGATCTTTCAAATACAACATCGCGGGCATTGGTAAAGACCTCTGCCAGCAATTGCACCAGAAGCAAAGCATGAGTGTGAATCCAAAACAGTTTATCACTTTTGCCTTGGGTGACAGCATTGCAGCCAGCAATAACAACAATCCCAAGTCTGTCACAACCGACAAATCATTCTTGGTTTGGGCTGACGACAACGCCAGTCGTTTTACCACGACGGCCGTCGCAGCCACCAATGTCAACGAGCGTATGACCCGGGTCTGGAAAGTGGACAAAACCAACTGGGCAGACCAAAACATTACCTTCAAAGCTACGGGATATCCGAACCGCTACCTGCTCATCCA
>JACMMM010000106.1 GCA_014379065.1 Saprospiraceae bacterium | reverse complement strand
GCATGATCCGCCGCCGCCCACCGACCCTGAGGTGCCCAAACACTGGTATCCGCACATTCATCGTTAAAGTCACCCGGATTTTTAATGTCTATGACAGAGACTACCATCATCGCCCAAACCATCCAATGGATACAATCCGTGGTTATTGGTTGCAATTTTTGCCCTTTTGCAGCAAAAGCAGTGCTCAAGAAAAGCATTCGTTATGTGGTATTGTCCGAAGTTTCCCTGGAAACTGCTTTGGAGGCCGTGGTTGAAGAATTGCGCCATCTCGACCGAACGGAAGACATTGAAACGACGCTTATCATCTTTCCGAACCACTTTGCCGATTTTGAGGATTACCTCGATTTGGCCGGATTAGCCGAAGACCTGTCCATTGAACAGGGCTATGAAGGCGTGTATCAAATCGCCAGCTTTCATCCCGAATATTGCTTTGCGGGAGCCGATGAAAACGATCCTGCAAATTATACAAATCGTTCTCCTTATCCCATGCTGCACCTCCTGCGGGAAGACAGTATTTCCAAGGCAGTAGACCATTACATAGACCCGGAAGGAATTCCTGAACGGAATATTGCCTTTGCTCAGGGCAAGGGCTTGCAGTACATGCAAGGGTTGCGGGCGGCTTGTTTGGAGATCGTGCCAAAGTAGAATTGAGTCCTTGATATTGCACATCGCCCAACCAACTTACCAGCACAAAACCTATTTTTGCCCAAACATTCCACCCATGCGCACAATCCTCTACTTTGCCTTCCTCTTCGCCCCTACCCTATCCTTCTCCCAAAAAATGCTCGAATCGCACGAATGGTGCGCCCACACCCTATCCCCAATTGCCTTCAACCTCGAAGATGGGCGCAGCGATTCCATTGACATCATCAAGACGGCCATCGAACTTGATTTGATGAACGCCCCGACGATCACGGCCTCTTGCCTCCTTAACATAGAAGCCAAGGTGGACGGCATCACCGAAATCCGCCTCGATCTGGAGGGCCTTACCGTGGATAAAGTACATGGTATTTCTCCAGTGGTATTGGATTTTGTGCAAAATGGCAACTCATTGATCGTTCAGTTATCCGAACCGTTGAATACGGGAGAATCCACGCCTGTTATTGTCTTTTATCATGGTATTCCGCCTACCGATGGCAGTGGTTGGGGCGGCTTCTATAACACGGGCGGTTATACGTTCAATCTCGGCGTGGGCTTTGCCGCCGACCCGCACTCTTATGGGCGGGCATGGTTTCCATGCTTCGACAATTTTGTGGAACGTTGTGTTTTTGAGGTTGGCATCACCAGTCCGCCGGGAAAGCCCGCTTATGGCAACGGCCTCCTGCTTTTTGAAGATGTCCAGCCGACCAAGGTGTATCGCGTTTGGTGGATGGCAGACGAGATCCCTTCTTATCTGGCCTGTTTCGCCAGCGGGCCTTTTACCTCGTTCAAGAGAACTTATCCCGGCGAGTCTGGGCCTATCCCGGTAGAAATAGCAGCCGCGCCCGCCGACACAAACAACGTGCGCAATACTTTTATCAATCTGCCCAAGGCCATTGAGGCTTTTGAGTATTGGTTTGGCCCTTACCAATGGGACAAGATCGGGTATTCACTGGTTCCGTTCAACTCCGGCGCCATGGAACACGCAACGAATATCGCTATTGGCCGCGCTTATATCAACGGGACGCTCAACTACGAAACCTTGTGGGCACACGAACTCAGCCACCACTGGTGGGGCGATCTCGCAACCTGCTCCACAGCCGAAGACATGTGGCTCAACGAAGGCTGGGCAAGTTATTCCGAGCATCTCTTTACCGAAAAAGTGTACGGCCAAACGGTTTTTCGCAATGCCGTTCGCGCCAATCATCTGAGTGTTTTGCAAAGCGCACACATCAATGAAGGGGGATACCTTGCCGTGTCGGGTGTGCCACACAGCCTCACCTACGGGACGCATGTGTACAGCAAAGGCGCTTCCGTTGCGCACAATTTGCGGGGCTATCTGGGCGATTCCTTGTTCCGTATAGGCTGCCGAGCATCTATGTTACAAACCAGTTTTGACGACTGGAGCAGCGCAGAGTTCCGCGACAAACTTGAAGCCGCCACGGGCAAAAACCTTCATGACTTCTTCAATGACTGGGTGTTTGCAGGGGGCTATCCAGATTACACGGTAGACTCCGTGAAATATATTTTTTCGCCCTTTGACGCACCCACCATTGCCCAGGTTTTTGTCAAGCAAAAGTTGCGCGGAGCACCACACTTCCACCACAATGTGCCCTTGGAATTTACCTTTTTAATGAGCGACGGACAGCGACAATATCAAACAGCCACCGTTTCTGGGGAAAACTCGATGTTGGAGTTCTTGTTTACGGCATGGGGGCCAGCTCCTCAAGCGGTGTTTGTCAACACCAATTTAAAGTTACTCCAAGCACGCGCTGAGGGGGAAAAAATGCTCAAAACCACGGGCGCCTCCAATTTCATTGATGCAAAATTCAATCTGACTGTCAATGCTTTAGGCCCTGATTCCGTGTTTTTCCGGGTAGAATATCATTACGCCGCGCCAGACGATGCGGGGGCAAATCCAAATGGCTACACGCTTACCAACCGCTACTGGTCGGTACTTACATCTGGCAACAGCTTCCCGACGGGTTTTGACGCCCAAGCAATCGTTCTTTATGATGGGCGAGGGATGGGCGATCAACTCGACAATGAACTTTTCGCAGCCACCAGCAACTCAGAAGACAGTGTGCTGCTGCTTTATCGCCCGGGTGCCGGGTATCCATGGCAGGAATGGCCCAGTTATGCCAAGGTCAACCTTGGTTCTGTCACCGACTCCTGGGGGCAGTTGCGACCCACACACCTCGTGCCGGGAGAATACACCATCGGAAAAGGTTCGACGACCAACGCCACCAAAACGCCCAACCTGCTGGGTAAAATAAAAGTTGCACCCAATCCAACTACCGGAAAAGTAAGGGTGATGGCTGGTGAAACCTTTGAAACTGCGACCCTTGTTGGCGCAGATGGGCAGACAGAAAAGTCCTGGAATTTTTACCCTGCGACAGAAATGGAATTTGATTTGAGCAACTTCCCGAGCGGACAATATTGGCTTTTGCTGGGGGGAACCAAGGGGGGCGCAATATGCCCGGTTACCAAACAGTAGTTTTTTTACCACATAGTTCACATAGCACACATAGTTTAACTCTGGTGATCTTTGAAACTATGTGTGCTATGTGAACTATGTGGTAAAATATGGGACATCAACCAGTCTGGTTAAGCACATCTTTCACTTTTTGAATGTTTTGAATGACTCCTTGGTGCGTAGGATTGATTTTCAACGCACGTTCAAAATACTCCAAAGATTTTTGGGGCTGATTGGTATTGAAATAAACCGCGCCGCAGTTTAGGAGGGCATCAAAATTATTCGGGTTTAGTACGAGCAGTTTATCCCAATTGGCAAGCGCTTTCTGATTATCCCCTTTCCTGAAATAAACGACCGCCAGGTTGTTGAGCGCCCCCTGATAGGTAGAATCAATTTTCAATGTTTTTTCAAAGGCAACACGAGCTTCGTCCAATTTATTAAGCCCCAAATAGGAAACACCCAAATTGTATTGCGCCTCGGAATAGCCAGGATATATTTCCAATGCCTTCTGGTAGTAACCGATTGATGTTGAAAAGCCCTCTGCTCTATTTTTATCCTGTGGATTTTGGATTCCTTCTGCCAACATGCGCCAGTAGGAGCCGTAGTGATTTTGCGCGCGGGCACTGTTGGGAGCCGTTACAAGCCCTGATTCGAAAAGTTTTAATTGCGAGGCCCAAACTTGGGTGCGTGTGTACGTTTTTATTGTGTACAAGAGCAATATGACACCAAGCAGCGCATATAGGATGTTTTTTGAAAACTTAAATTTCTCACCCAATGCTACAATACCCCAACCCAAAGCCAAACAAAAACCTGCAGAAGAACTGAACAAAAACCTTTCTGCCATGGTAGCACCAATCGGTGTCAAAAAATTGGAAACTAAGACCAGCATAACAGCATAAAACCCAATGGCGTAAGCATAGACTTTTTTAGTAAACAGCCCCCAAATAAATAGCCCTGCCAATATTAAATAAACGACCAAAGAAATCAAAAACCCTATATCGCTTGGGCCCACTAAGGGTACTTGATTATAGGAATAGTCATAACTCAATGGATGTGGAAAAACCAACAACCCCAAATACTTCCCTAATATCATCGTGCGACTGGCAAACCATTCGCCACCGGCCTTGGCCCCCGAAAGGGTATTGTTTACAAGGTCTTTGATATCGCCGGAAAAAAACATATTGTCCATCGCACTAGCGCGCATCAGGAAATAAAGCGCCACGGGAGCCAGATAAACAGCTGAAATGCCCACTATACGACTTAATTTTAAATCAGTAAAAAACCACAGCGTCAATGGGATTAACCCTAGCATAGCCAAGCCTGTTTCTTTTGCAAGTGTGGCGGCTAAATAACAAACCAAACTAATGACCAAGTCCTTCACCTTGTTTCCATCCTGGGCATATTTTAATACATACAAAAGGCTCAGTGCAGCAAACATAAAACTCAAAATCTCATCCCGGCTTTTGATATTGGCAACCACCTCGGTATGAATCGGGTGGGCAACAAAAAGCAAGGCGGCCAACAAAGGAATCAAACTGGCAGCGCCCAATGCTTTTTTTAAAAAAAGATAAAATATGCCACAGGCCAACGCAAAGTAAAATACGTTAAAAAAATGATACGCGCCAGCAGTGCCGCCAAACAATGATTTTTCCACTGCAAAATTTGCCAGCATGAGCGGACGGTATGACTGGTCGTTCATGCCATTGAACCCGAAAAGGGTGCCATGCGTAAAAATATCCCCGATTCCGGCGATCCCTTTGGTGACAAACTTATTGCTCCGCGTCATAATCTCATCGTCCAATACAAATTCAAAACCGAAGGTGACTGCGTACAAGATCACGGCGGCGGCCATTACAATCCACATGTTCCAATCTCGCTTCGTTCGTTGGAGTGGGACTAAGGGTTGCTTTGCAGCCATCGTTTTGTTCTTTTTGCTCATTTGAAAACTGTTTTGAATTTGCACAAAAATAGATCATTTTAAGGAGCTGTACCTTTGTGTTACATTTGCTTTTTCAAGGCAGTTTTGCTACTTTAATGATAATCCAGTTTTCGGTAGATTAAAACAATATCAAACACCTATCAAAAATGATCGTCCATTCAAAATTTTCAATTTTTACGCCAAAAACCACCATTTTTTCTCTGTTAGTTTTTTTTTGCACCAGTTTAGCCAGCGCCCAAGCTGATGCGTATTACCAAGCGCCAGTACTGGATTCGGCAGCCATTAGAGACGTGGCTCAAATAGTGTCCGATTCATTTGGATCACCTGTTTATTTGGTGGAAGAATTTATTCGCGAAGCCAAAGAAATGGAGCGCGATGAGGGAATACCCGCTACGGCCTTTATTGGCATTGCCATTTTGGAAAGTACGGGCTTCACCAGTTATCTTTATCAGAATGCCAAAAACCCGTTCGGGATGCGCGCCACCAAAATTTGGCACGGGCCTACGTTTGTAATGTGGCATGAAGGTACTGATTCGCCGTTCCGAAAATACGATAACCCACGAGGAGCCGTGCGTGATTTTGCAGCCTTTCTAAACAGTCGCAAATGGTTTCGAGATGCGCTGGCTTGTCCAACCCCCGACTTGGAATGTTTCTTGACAGCCATGAGCGCAGATCCCATAAAAAAAGAACCTGGCTATGCCGCCGACCCCGAATGGGCGAATAAAATACGGCGAGTCATCAAGAAGTATAGTTTGGATCGGTTGGAGTAAGCAATCAGAATACGCTAAAAAAACACTTCCTGCGCCATCCGGAATGTATTGGCATGCGCTTCGATAATGTCGGAAATGCGCGGAGAATAGCCCCCGCCCATGCTGACCACTACCGGCAATCGGTTGGTTTTGCAAAAGGACAGCACCACGCGATCTCGTTCCTGACATCCAGCCCGACTGATGCTTAAACGCCCCAATTTGTCGGATTCCAAAATGTCCACCCCGCTCTGGTAAAACACAAAATCGGGCTGAATCGCATCGGCAATGCGCGGCAGGGTCTCGCGCAAGGTTTCTAGGTAAAAGGCATCCTTCGTACCATCGGGAAGGCCGATATCGAGGTCTGATTTTTCTTTGCGGATGGGGTAATTTCGTTCTCCGTGCATCGAAAAAGTGAAGACACGGGGTTCTTTTTCGAAAATTTTTGCCGTGCCGTTGCCCTGATGTACGTCTAAATCCACAATCAGAATTTTATGCGCTAAACCCTTCGTTAACAGCCAATTAGCTGCCACAGCTTGGTCGTTAAAGCAGCAAAAACCCTCGCCGCGGTCAGCAAAAGCGTGGTGGGTGCCCCCTGCGATATTCATTGCGCAGCCATGTTCGAGTGCCCATTGCGCGCACTCCAACGTGCCGTTGGAAATGTGTCGCCCACGCCGGACAAAGTGCTCGTTGATGGGAAAACCGATGGCGCGTATTTCTTTTTCAGATAGGCGGACTTCATTCATTTTAGCCCACCACTCGGACGTATGGGTGAGCAGGGCGACTTCCTCGGAAAGCAAATCCGGGTGAAAAAAATTGCTTTCGCTCACCGTGCCTTCCCAAAGCAATTGCTCGGGCAGGAGTTCGTACTTCGCCATCGGAAAGCGGTGGCCATCGGGGAGTTCGTACTTGTAAATGGGTGAGAAGGCGATCTTCAGCATGGATCCATGTACCCCGGAACTCCGTTCCGGGAAATATGCGCCCCGGAACGGAGTTCCGGGGTACTGGCCCAAAATAAGAGAGCCGTCCCCGGGAAAGCAGGACGGCTCATTCTTTTCTTACCGATTAGAAGAGATTAAGTTCAAGAGATTATAAGCCAGCATGAGCCGAGCAAGAATGTATTTTTAGCAGAAAGAATCGTGCCAAACTAGGTTGAAGGATACAAATTTTGGGAATATTTTTCTGGGGTCGTCATTAGGTCATTGGGTCATTGGTCGTCATTATGTCATTGAGTCAT
>JACMMM010000105.1 GCA_014379065.1 Saprospiraceae bacterium | reverse complement strand
TTTTTAAAGAGGTGCCTACATTTGCCACGCTCAATCACCACTCCACCAATCACCACTCCACCAATCACCAGTCCACCAGTCCACCAATCACCAATTATCCAATCGCACTCACACATGTGGCAAAAAATCCGCCGTTTCGGTGTTGAACTCTACGCGTTTTTCACGACGCCTTTTGTGCTGAAAAACTGCCTCGGAATGGTCGGCGTGATGACCGGCCTGTTGATGCTTACATTTTGGTGGCTCAAATGCTACACCAACCACGGGGAAAGCGTACAAGTGCCGAGCTATAAAGGCATGAGTTTCCGCGAAGCAGCACGGAAGGCGCGGTCGCGCGATTTTGGGGTGTCCGTGAGCGACTCGATCTATGTACCAGGCGAGCCGCCCGGACAAATTGTGTCCCAAGACCCCAAACCCAACAGCCGGGTGAAGGAGGGGCGCACCATCTATTTTACGGTCACAAAAAACAATCCTGACATTCTCAAACTCCCATCCTTAAAGAACGGAGATGCCTATGAAATCTATTCTCGGCGGCTCACCCGTATGGGCCTGAAGCCCCGCATCGTTGCCCGCGAAGCCGATCCCGGCGTGGGGGCGAATACCATTATCTCGGTCATTTACAAAGGTGACACCATCACCGAAAAACTTCGTTACAACCCTGTGCCCGTGGAAATGGGCGCAACCATAGATTTCGTTGTGAGCGAAGAAGTTACGCTGACCGTAAACATCCCCGATTGTGTGTGCCACACCCTGGGAGAAGCAAAATTCCTCCTTCAAACCAATGAATTGAGCATCGGCACGGTCATAAAAGATGCCACTATAACTGACCCTGAAAACGCTTATGTCTGGCGACAAAGCCCAAAATATGATCCCAATGGCACCATGCGCAAGGGCGAGAAAATTGATATATACATCACCCAAGATCGCCCGTCGAGCTGTCAATAGCTGCAAAAAGAGAGCATTATTGATAATCTAACTTCAGGTTGGGGGTATTACATCATCACACTTGACTTCAACAATGTTTTCGATTGAAAAAACTTCGAAAATCTTGTACTCCCCTAAAAATGACGCGATCACCGTCTCAATGCGTTCTCGTTGCGTATCAGTGATGAATATTTGTCCAAAGTCACGGCTAATGAGCAGTTCAACAAGTTGTCGCACCCGCTGCGTGTCGAGTTTGTCAAAAATATCATCCAGTAGAAGGATGGGCGAGACATTTTTTTCCCGGCGGAGCACTTCGTATTGAGCAAGTCTTAAGGCGAGCAAAAAGGATTTCAATTGGCCTTGAGAAGCAAATTTTTTGACCGCTTGGCCATCCATAAACAACGCCAAATCATCACGGTGCGGGCCGACGGTGGATCGTTGCAAAAGGCGGTCTTTTTCCAAAGATTGTTGCATAAGGTCAGCAAAATTACCTTTCTCCAAGTCCGATTCATAGCGAACACCCACAGATTCCCTGCTATTGGAAATGATGGCGTAGTATTCGAGGAAAAGCGGTTGAAAGGCTTCTGCAAATTTACTCCGCTGGTCAAAAATGGCTTTGGCTGGCGCCGGCATTTGACGATCCAGGCTTTCGAGCAAAATAGGGTCGAAGCGTTTTTGCTCGGCAAAATGTTTGAGCAATGCGTTGCGCTGTTTTAGCAAAGCATTGTAAATCAAGAGATTTTGCAAATAATCGGGTGATATCTGCGAAAGGGTCGAATCCAGAAATCGGCGACGGTCTTCGCTGCCGTCCTGCACAAGCGACACGTCGTCGGGCGCGATCATCACCACCGGGAACTGGCCGATATAATCCAATAGCCGTTCGTATGCATTGCCATTGCGCTCTATTTCTTTGCGGTGGCCTGTCTGGAATTTGGCGACGATTTTCACCGCGCCAGTTTCCTGTTCAAATTGACCTTCCAGCCGAAAAAATGATTCGCCGTGCTGCACCAAATGTCGGTCGTTTAGCCCTGCGTGACTTTTGCAGAGGCAGAGAAAATGAACCGCGTCAAGCACATTGGTTTTGCCCACGCCGTTGAGGCCCGTGAGACAGTTGAGGCGCGGGGAAAAGTCGAAGGTTTGCGCCGCGTAACTTTTGAAATGGGTGAGTTTGAGATGGGAGAGATGCACGGGGCAAAATTCGGCATTAATCGTCATTTCGTCATTGGTCATTTCGTCATTAATCGTCATTTCGTCATTGGTCATTTCGTCATTAATGACGACCAATGACGATTAATGACCCAATGACTCTAATGACGATTAATAACCTAATGACGATTAATGACGAAATACCGACCTTCGCCCCATGGATACGATTCAAATATCGGTACTCGACCGCGAAGGAGAACTGCACTCGCTGGAAGCACCCACAGATATGGCGCTGAGTGTCATGGAATTGTGCAAAGCTTACGAACTCCCCGTAGAAGGCACTTGTGGTGGAATGGCCTTATGCGCCAGTTGCCATGTGTACGTTTTGAGCGATCACAATCTGCCCCAGCCCAGCGACGACGAACTGGCCATGCTCGATTCGGCTTTTTTTGTGAAGGGAAATAGCCGTTTGGGTTGTCAACTCAAAATCAAGGAGGAGATGGATGGGCTGAGGGTGGAACTCGCGCCGGTGGGGGGATGAGGTAAAGCATATGTTCACCATTTTGACATTTCGTAAAAATCCATCTGTGCCACGCTCGATAGTGTAGTACACACAATTGATTGGATGTATCTCATCAATATGACAAAACGAGGAAGAAATTTTAATTGTTTCAAAAACAGTACTGCATACCAATACCATATCCCTTTGCACCTTCTGTGCCAATAAGAAACGCTGCTTTAAACCCTATTTTTTGAAAATTACAAACAAGAAACAATTGGAAAATGGAAAAACTATCATCTGATACGAACCCAATATTAGAGAAGATACCTGCAAAAACATATCCTCTAATATCCGATGGGGAGTTAATTACTCGTATGCCAGGAGCAATTCCCAAGACTGGAGAAACTGTAGTGTATACCTCAGAACTGGGCGAGCTCGTATTTTCATCAGTAGTTTTACTGTACCCAATTGAAACAACCCCTCCATATTTTCTCATTATTGTGTAACTCATTTGTACAACATTGCCAGTGTAAATAAAATTACTACCCTTTTCAACAAAATGATCATAACCAATACCTAAACATTGATCAAATTTTAATCTTTTTAGTACTTTGCTTTCGGAGTGATTTATTGAATTATTGTTCGTCCCGGGGCAACCATCTCTATAAGATTCTCCCTTTTCCTTTGGACATTTATCCTCCAAATCTGGCACCCCGTCTCCATCCGTATCAGGACAGCCCTGAAATCGAGCCAAACCATAAGCATCAGGGCATTTGTCGGCGCGGTCGGTCACCGAATCTCCATCGCGGTCAGGCAGTGGGCAGCCACCGTCGGTGAGGTAGCCCGGCTCTTTAGGACATTTGTCCTCATGGTCGGGAATACCATCGCCATCGGAGTCGGGGCAACCTTTCCAATTGGCTGGACCTTTGAGGTATCGACACTTGTCATCGCTGTCTGGGATGCCGTCTTCATCCCCATCGGGGCAGCCAGCCGTGAGCGGGCGACCGTATTCTTCGGGGCAAGCATCGTTTTTGTCGGGGATTCCGTCTCCGTCCGTATCACGCTCGCGGGGGATGTTGGAGTCGGGCGTAGGGATGCCTGCACCCATTTTGGCTAAGCGTTCCTGCATTTGGTTCCAGCCATTGGCAAGGGCTTCGGTGCGGGCTTTGGCGGAAGGGTGCATTGCTTGTTCACCTTGAAGGGCAAAGGTTTCAATACCAGCCTTTGCTTCATCGAGGTTGGCGCCTAATAGTCGCAACGCCGAACCGGAGAAGCGGTCGGCCTCGAGTTCCATCGTCTTGCGTTTGCCGGGATTGGGCTCGCCAAAGTCGTGGCCGTTGAAGTGATGTCCAATTTCATGCGCGAGCACCGAGTACGCAGCCCAACGGGTACGGGCATCTTCGTTGAATTTTTTAAGAAATACCGTACTGTACAGGATGATACGGCGCGGACCGTCGTTGGTTGCGAGTGCGTTTTCGACATTAGCAGAACGGATGTCGAAATTCTGGCTCACACCCATAGCATTGCAGATTTCCGAGACGATGTGCTCCGCCTCTTCGGAAGACGCAAAAGTGTATAGGTCGGCATCCTCCGTAGCGGTTTTGTAGGCGCAGCCGTGCACGACGTGGAGACCTTTTTGGGAGAAAACTGTAGTCGAGAAGGTTAGAGCGGCAGAAATTACAAATAAAAAATGCTTCATGGCAGGGGAAAGACAAATGATTGGAGTTGCAAACGTAGCAAAACCCGCCGTACTTTCGCCCCCAGAAACGCCCTATCCTATTTCGCTCCACCATGTTCGGAATAGGATTTTTATTTTCACCAAAACCGATTTTACCCATGATTATGAACAATCTACGCACTTTATTTTTAGCCCTTTTTACCTCCTTTACTTCCCTCAATGCCTTTGCTCAAGTCACCTGCATCCCCGTGTTCCCCAACGCAGGCGACAACGTGACAATCACCTACGATGCCACCCAAGGCAACGCAGCCCTCGTTGGAGTCAGCCCCGTCTGGGCGCATCTTGGGGTGATTACAAATTTGAGTACAGGCCCTACCGATTGGAAGCATGTGGTCACTACTTGGGGCACGAACAATGCAGCCGCGCAAATGACCAACGCCGGTACCAACCTTTGGTCCAAAACCTTCAACATCACCACCTTTTTCAATATCCCAGGCAATGAAACAGTGTTGAAAATCGCCTGCGTTTTCCGAAATGCCAGCGGTAGCACCGTTGGACGGGCTTCCGACGGCAGCGATATTTACTATGATGTTTATCCTGCGAATACTCCCTTGCAAACGCTGTTTTTGACGCCTACTTCTTCCTTGTTTTTGTCAAACATTGGTCAACAAATACAGGTAAAAGCCGCTTCTTCCGCACCAGCCAACCTCCAATTGTTTGATAACGGCACTCAAATCGCCACCGCTAACAATGCCGCACTTTTGCAGCACACCATCAACGTGAGCAGTGCAGGGACGCACAAAGTTGAGTTCATAGCCTTTACTGCTAATGAGCGCGATACCTCGGTGTTCAATTACATCGTGGCTGGCAACATCGTCAGTCTCGATCCGCCAGTCGGAACGGAATTGGGCATCACATACCTGACGAGCAGCTCCGTCCGCCTTGCGCTCTACGCCCCGAGCAAACAGGTCGTACACGTTCTGGGCGACTTCAACAACTGGCAACCCACCGCCACCCACCAAATGAACCGCAGCCTCGATGGGAAAACGTGGTGGCTCGACGTGACTGGCATTCAGCCCGGACAACCCGTTCGTTTTCAATACCTTGTGAATGGATCACTTAGAATTGCCGACCCGCTTAGCACCTTGGTGCTCGATCCTTGGAACGACGGTTTTATACCGGCTTTCACTTTCCCCAGTTTACCCGCCTACCCTGCCGGAAAAACCAATGGCATCGTGAGCGTGCTACAAACCGACCAGCAGCCATTCAATTGGCAAGCAAGCAATTATGTACGTCCAAAGAAAACGGACCTTGTGGTGTACGAACTTTTGATGCGTGATTTTCTGGCCCGCCACGACTACCCTACCCTGCTAGACACGCTGGATTATTTGGAAAAACTGGGCGTGACGGCGATTGAACTGATGCCTGTCAATGAATTCGACGGGAACATCAACTGGGGTTACGGGCCGTCTTTCCACAAGGCCTTGGACAAATACTATGGCACGGCAGAAGCCTTGAAAACAGTGATAGATGAATGTCACAAACGCGGCATCGCGGTCATATTGGACGTGGTGTTCAACCAGGCCACAGGCGCCAGTCCTCTGGCGGAACTTTACTGGGATGCCAACAACAACCGCCCCGCTGCCGACAACCCTTGGCTCAACCCCACGGCGACCCACGATTTCAATGTGTTCAACGATTTCAATCACGAATCACAAGCCACGAAAATATATGTCAAAAACTGCGTAAAGTATTGGATGACAACGTTTAAAGTAGATGGTTTCCGTTTTGACCTATCGAAAGGTTTTACCCAAAAAGTGACCATTGGCAATGTGGGTGCCTGGGGTGCTTACGATGCTTCTCGGGTAGCGATTTGGAAAGACTACGCCAATTTTATATGGGCGATTGACCCGGCTTGCTACGTCATTTTGGAGCATTTCGCCGACAATACCGAGGAAAAAGAATTGGCAAACTACGGAATGATGCTCT
>JACMMM010000104.1 GCA_014379065.1 Saprospiraceae bacterium | reverse complement strand
GGATTTCCCGAAGAAAAGATTGGGCAAATTTTTGACCGGTTTTACCAGGTAGATAATTCAGCCACACGTGCACAAGAAGGCACCGGGATAGGCTTGACCCTGACCAAAGAACTGATAAGGATTATGGGCGGGGAGATTTCGGTGAGTAGCAAAAAATCTGTGGGGACTACCTTTGTCGTTACCATTCCGATAACTACCCACAGCCAACTTGCGGAGGGAGCAACCCCTGCAATTCCAATACCATTGCCCATTAAAAAGATACCGCGCCCCGCCCCTGCATTTGAAAACCCGGAAAAGCCCCTGTTGCTGGTGGTGGAAGACAACGATGATGTGCGGGAATACCTGATTGATTGTGTTAAGGATCAATATCAGGTCGTAGAAGCTCACAATGGCCAGATGGGGATCGAAATGGCCATTGAGCTCATCCCGGATTTGATCGTGAGCGATGTAATGATGCCTGAAAAAGATGGGTTTGAACTTTGCCAGACCTTAAAAAACGACGAGCGCACCAGCCATATCCCACTGGTGCTGCTGACGGCAAAAGCCGACGTCAGCTCCCGCATCGAAGGTCTTTCCCGAGGCGCCGACGATTATATTGCCAAACCATTCGACCGTACGGAATTAGAAATTCGCCTGCGCAATTTGGTCGAAAACCGCCGTCGCCTGAAATCGCGTTATGCCAGTCTGCCGCTGCCGCCTGCAAGCGAAGACCCTGATTTGAAACTGGAAGATGCCTTCTTGCTCAAGATCCGCGACGTGGTGGAAGCCCATCTTTCGGATTCCGACTTCGAAATGCCGCAACTCGAACGCGCGCTTGGCATGAGCCGCAGCCAGATATTCCGCAAGGTGAAGGCCCTCACCGACCAGCCGCCCACCTTGTTCATCCGTTCCATCCGCTTGTTCAAAGCCAAAGAACTTCTGCAAACTTCCAGGCTCACCATCGCAGAAGTCGCTTACGAGGTCGGTTTTACTACGCCTTCTTATTTTTCTACCGCTTTTTTAGAGGAATTCGGAAAAAATCCGAGTGATTTTCGATAGTGGAGCTGCAACACGCATCTTGTTGAAAATCAAGGCTTTTGGCCATATTGCAACCCTTGTGTGCAACATGGCCGAAAGCATTTTTTTGCCTTGCAACATGGTCGAAAGGCTTTGAACGCTGAGTGAAAGCTGCGCCCCCCTACCCTCCTGCACATTTGTCCCAGAAAGCAAGCAGATGCTTTCCTCTCCGATAAGGCGGGCGATTCTAAACTGCAGTAGGACGCCCGCCTAATTCGGAGAACGGTTTTCAAAAACAATCTTTTACAAACAAAATTTTCGGAGATGAAAAATCTAGCAACACTCATGGTACTGTTCTTTTTTCTGGTTACAGTAACCTTGAACGCCCAGACTGATCAATATGAATCGGTCGCCTTCAAAACAACCGGGCAAAGCATTTTCAATGCGGCCCCCGGCGTTAATTTCGGTTTTACCCATTACCTGCTTGACGACAACGGCGTAGACGCCAGTTTCTTTGTTGAGACAATTGATCTCGACCTGATGACAGACGACCCGGCCACCAAAACGGGCATCCAGATACTTTTCAAATTCGGGCTCGACTTTGATCTGTATACCCGGTTTGGCATGAACTCGGGTACTGCCGACATCAATTATCCGGTGAAGATCAAGTTTTCCAAACCCGAGGACCATAACTACGGCTGTAATGAAGAAGTAACCATCCAGACCAGCTATGAGGTCGAAGACAATTACAAATTGACCATACACGATCCCAAAGCAGAATTTGCCGTAGGGACGCAATTTAGCGAAGGATTTTTCGGAGGCGCACAAGCCTGCTTACTGGGTGCATGCTCTGAAGACGGAATGAATGTCGGCACGGGGTACTCCAATGGCCTTTACACCGGTTTCAGAGACGCCAATGCCGGCAATTTCAAAAATTACCTGAAGAAGGGAGACCACGACTTCTTTCGGATCAGCACCGATGGGGGCATTCAATATCCCTGGAACCTGAGCAACGTGATCCCTCCGCCTGGCTTTTTACCGCCAACTTCCCTGCCGCTCAGAACGAGTGACTACCCCGATCTCGAGTCCTACACAAATCTGCAAGGCACATTTGACTATCCGATCAAAAACCTGGACGGAACGGACAATCGGACCGGGAATGTCCTGACCGATAAGGGCGAGCATGAATTTTTGGACCTTGAATTCGACCCAATCCATTTCCAAGAATATTTGACCAGGGTACCATTGTCTTACAGCTTGAATGTAGGTTTTTTTCATTTCAATTTCAACATCATTTCGATCCCGCTTTTGATGAACACTAAGACCAAGCACGAGTTTAAGTTCGATCCAAAAATCAAAATGAACCTCGATCTCGGACGGGTTTTGGGCTGGAAGGAAATGAACGGAACAGCATTAGTACAGTCGGGTTATTCCCAGTTAGTGCAAAACTTTACCATTGGAAACGACCTGAATATCACCATGCCGCTCAACGGTGGGGTGGAAATCAAGCCGTTTGTGAAGTTGGAAAACGAGTTCACCACAAAACTCGACCTCGAACTGAATTCGGGCATTGCTTTCAGGATGATGGAAGGCAGCGTCAAAATCGACAATCTTGTCGACAAAAATGCGGCTCCATGGTATGATTCATCGTTCGCTCTAGTCAATGAAACCTTCCCTTTCCCTCCCTCGACTACTAACATTGTAAACAAAACCTTCCAGATGGGTGGCTTCAACACCAAAACGCTGAATTCCATCAATCTTGTTCCCGACGTAACGCCGCCCGTGATGACTACGCACGATATTACGGTGTACATTCCTGATGCAGGTGGCAACGTGAAGATCAACCCCCAGGACGTGGTACTCAGCGCATCGGATGCCAACGGTGGCACGATCCACTATCTGAGTGTTACGCCCAGCAGCTTCGATTGCAGCAAACTCGGCCAGAACCTTGTAGTGGTAGTCATCGACGACGGACGGTGCAATCAAACCACCGCTACCGCTATAGTGACCGTTATAGACCGTACTCCACCGACTGCGATTTGCAAAAACTTCAACGCATACCTCAACAATCAGGGCCAAGCGACCGTAACGATAGCCGATGTATTCCAATCTGGTTCGGACAACTGTGGCACAGTTACGCCGCTTTATTTGTCCAGAACCTCCTATGACTGCTCCGATATTGGTGACCGGCCGAACTTCCTTACCGTAACGGACGGCCATGGCAACAATAACGCCTGCTTGAGCATTATCACGGTCATTGACAACATGGCTCCGACCGTCGCCTGCCAGCCTACTACTGTTTACCTCAACGCAGCAGGTTCCGCTACCGTTAATCCTGCCAGCATTTTCCTCAGCGGCTCGGACAACTGCGGTACCGTTAACCTCCAGGCCGCTACCCCCGGCACTTTCATCTGCAACAATATCGGCGACAACCTCGTGTTCCTCACTGTCAACGACGGCCACGGAAACACCGCCGTATGCAACACCACCGTTACTGTACTTGACAAAATCGCCCCAAGCGTAGTTTGCAAACCTGCTACGGTCAATCTCGACAACAACGGAGCAGCCAGCATCATCACCGCAAACGTATTCCAAAGCGGCGCCGACAACTGCGGCGTAGTAAACCAGGAGTCTGTGATGCCCAGCACTTTCAATTGCAGCACGCTCGGCGTCAACACCGTCGTCCTCACCGTGAACGACAGCCACGGCAACACCAACACCTGTTCAGCCGCTATAACTGTTCGCGACCTGATCAAGCCCGTCGTCAACTGCCCGGCCAACATCACCCGCGACAACGATCCCGGCATCTGCGGCGCAAGCGTAGCATTCCACGCCACCGCCACCGACAACTGCAGCGTGTCCAGCCTCGTATCTGTACCTGAGAGCGCAAGCCTCTTCAACGTCGGTAGCACTTCCGTGAAGTACACCGCCACCGATATTTCCGGCAACTCCTCCACCTGCACTTTCACCGTCACGGTCAAGGACGTGGAAAGCCCCGTAATCACTTGTCCGGCAAACGTCAACCTCGAAAACGAGTTGGGCAAATGCAGCGCAACAGCTACTTATAACCCTGCTACCGCTACCGACAACTGCGCAGTACAATGCGTCATGCATATAGATGGACGGGCCTCTGGCCTCTTGTTCCCGGTAGGTGTTTCCTACGTTTCTTACCGCGCCACCGACATTTACGGCAACTCCTCAACCTGCAGTTTTTCGGTTGAAATCCGTGACACCGAAGCGCCCAAAATGGTTTGCCCAATGAATCTCAACAAGCCCAACGCCTTCGGAGATTGTGGCCGCCGCATGTACATCATCGGAAACCCTACACAGCTGAGCGACAACTGCGGCGTGTACGGCGTGACCAACGACTCGCCCGTTGATTTCTCCATCGGCGAAACACTGGTGACCTGGACCATTCAAGACATCCACAACAACACCGCTACTTGTGTACAAAGCGTGACCATATTCGACCAGGATTGGCCGACCGTCACTTGCCCACAGAACATGAAGATCAAAACCGACGAAGGCTACTGCGAGGCGTCCAACGTAACGTTCAACGCTATCGCAAAGGACAACTGCCCAGGCGTGGTGCTCGAGTACGACCATGAATTGAACTACCTCTTCCCGGTCGGCTACACCAATGTAGAGGCTACCGCCACCGACGTGTACGGTCACGAATCGAAGTGCGTGTTCCAAGTGATCGTGGAAACCCGCCCAGAAATCTGCAACGGCGTGGACGACGACTGCGACGGCATTGCCGACGAGATCCAGGACTGGCGTGAGATCTTCCGCGCGGAAGCCGCCAACGGCAAAGCCAACGACCAGTTGGGCAGCAGCGTGGCCATTGACGGCGACTGGGCTTTGATGGGCACTCCCGGCGCGGGCCTCGCGTACCTCCTGCACCGCAACGAAAATGACCCCACCGATTGGGATTTGGTGAAGGAATTCAACAACGGCATATACAACACCGATGACCTTTTTGGCAGCAGCGTGAGCCTGCAAAACGGCATCGCAGTGGTGGGCGCTCCTAACAACGACACCAAGGCCAATAACGCAGGTTCGGTACATATTTTTGCCCAAAACCCGAACAATGCTACGGAATGGTCTGCGGTAAAGACCATCTATGCCACCGATGCTGCGGAAGCCGCAAACTTTGGCAAATCCTTGAAAGTCAAGGGCCAAACGCTGATGGTGGGCGCAACGGGTGCAAATGCAGCCTACATCTTCAACCAGAATGAAGGTGGCTCGAACAACTGGGGACAATCGCAAAAACTGGTTCCATCTGACGCAACGATTGGCAGCGAGTTTGGCCTGAGCCTCGACTTTGACCAACAAACGGCAGTAGTGGGCTCACCCAACGAAGGCGCGGGCGCAGTATATGCCTTTGACCCTGCCAACGGCTGGATCGAAACCCAAAAAATTCAGCCGACCCACGGCGACGCTGGCGACCGTTTTGCCCAAAGCATCAACCTCGAAGGCAAGCGTCTGGTCATCGGTACACCGGGCGACGACGACAAGGGCCTGAACGCCGGCGCGGCCTATGTTTTTGGCAAAAACCAAAACGGCGCGTTTGTGCAAGTGAACAAGATCATTGACGTAGCACTCGGTACGGCGGGCGATGAATTCGGCTATAGCGTGTCTACTCGCGGTGATTATCTAGCAGTAGGCGCTCCTTCGGACGATCTCCGTGGCAAAGACGCAGGCGCAGTCCACATTTTCCTCCGCGAAGACGGTGGTTGGCTTCCACTCATCGCATTGACGCAACAGGGCAGCCGCAATCTCGACCACTTTGGCTACAGCCTGCAACTCCAACCCGGTACGCTCATCGCAGGCACTCCTGGCGCCGACATCGGCACACAATTGGACCGTGGTTCGGTGGCTATTTTTGAGGGCCTTTGCAGCCCGAGCAACATTGGCCAGCGCGAGAGTGATCAGTCTGTTGCCGCTGCTACTGCCGACTTAATCCTTGCACCCAACCCAACCATAGGCGAAATAAACGTTCAGTTTGCTTTGTCAGCCGATCAAGCGTTCAGCATTCGCGTACTTGGTATGTCGGGCAAACTGGTGATGAGCCGCGAAGGGCAAGGGCAAAAAGGAGAGAACACATTCCCTTTGAATTTGACTGGTTTTGCAGCAGGTGTTTACGTGGTGGATTTCCAATCGGAAGGTTTGAAGGGACAGAAGAGATTGGTGGTGCAGCAGAATTGAGCGATAGCATCTTTTTAAGGTATAACGAGCCGCTCTCTGAAAAATCAGGGAGCGGCTTTTTTCTTTCCGCTGTTGGCCTCCTCGCTAGGGGTGTACGGAATGTTTGGAAAAGCCGCATCGCGGCATAACGTCGGTAGAAATCAAGACGATAATTAAGCGTGAAGGTGCGTAGCACCGGAACTTTTGGCGTGTGTTTCGGTGCTACGCACCTTGCAAATCTACCCAAAACTTAATTTCTACCGACGTTGTGCCGCGATGCGGCTGACTTGATCAAACATTCCGTACAACCCTAGCGAGGACGCCAACAACGGCAAAATAACACACCTCGCCCTCCCCGAGTGCTGTCATCCCGATCCCGAGACTTCGGGAGATCTGGCCAAGAGCGGAGTGGGCCATTCGTTTATAAAACTTCAAATACATAAGCCCCGTCATCCTTCATAGCCCACAAGTACTTCCCCGCTCTGAGAAATAAGGTGTATGGTTGGAATTCTGCTGGCACAACTACTTTACCCTCTTCTGTGATTAATCCCATTTTATTTTTATAAATGTAATGCAGCCAGGGATAAGCAAAGTTACTGTTCCTTTTGTTCAAGGCTTGTACCTTATCAAAGGGTACGGTATTCAGTTCCTGCCCTTTGGCATTGACCAAACCTTTGCGGTCTTTATTGTTGAACTGAAACAGCCGATGATTTACATACCTTAGGGTATCGTATATTTCTTCTGTTAGGGCCTTCCCGGAGCGATCGTATAGTCCAAATTTTTGTCCTCCAAGACTGACACCTAAAGCGGCTACCCGGGCTGTGTCGTTTATCGAAGGAAGATAAGAGACGCATTCCGAAGCCAGCTTTTTGAAATAATCTGGCAATATCTCCTTCCCATTTTCATTATACCAGCGTCCGAAGCCTCTAAAGGAATTGTAATTCAATAGATCAAAAGGAGAAAGTTGCTCCCCCAAAAAATTCAGTTTTTCCACTACTATTTCTCCCGTGTAACGCATATAACCCGCCGTCCTTGTTTCATAATTTCTGCGCTCAAAATGCAATAGGCCATATTTCTCAGGACTGAGTTTGCTAAATTCTAGTCCGGTCAGCGGCTTCTTACTTACGGAATCCTGCAAGCCCAAGATGATACCGTTGGAGAAATCCTTCCAATAAATACAAGAAGGACGTTTTGCTTTCTCAGGCGTTGATGGGAGGGGTGCAGCCAAAGGTTTACCCTCTAAATCAAAGTATAACATCGGTTTAGATCCGCTAAAATCGTTCGTATCTACCTCAATATAGTGATCATGAACCTTTATTACTTGTCTGGCAAATGGAATGATGACTTCGTTGTTGAGATTAACCAGGGCGGATTGGCGCGAATATTCAAGTTGTTGAACCTTGAAAAGATTGGGTTCTTGTGTTTTTTCTATGTTCGCATAAATAGGCGGCCACAATGCCTTGCCTGTAGCGTCTATCAAACCGTTTCGCCCATCATTGTTTAATGTTTGAAAAATTCCAGGTAAGAATGTGCTTAGCTTCCTGTATTGCCCCGGAATCAAACGCATATTGCCTAAAGAGTCTATCAAGAAATACGCGCTCCCAGACTTACAGAGACCTGCTCCCCATTGAAAATTGCTGACTTCATCATATTCAAAGGCCGTTATTGGTTTGCCTTGAGCGTCTAAAAAGCCATACAGCATCTTATTGCTTTCTTTTACAGCAGCCAGGAAAAGTCCGGTTTTGCCGTAAAGTGATAACTTGGCATACACTGCTTCCGATACCTGCTTGCCGCGGTCATCGTACAAAGCTGCGTTGAGGCTACTTTGTTCGGAAAACATCATAAACCTGTCCAATGGCTGAAAGATCATTTGTTTTCCCGGTTTGGGATTGGGGATATACGCTATCTGTTTGACTTTTTGTGCTTGTAAATCCGTTAATATTGCGCTGAAAAGGATCAAGAATCCAATAATTAACCTCATATTTTAATGTTTTTTCTGCAAAAATACTTAACGTTCCCTGTTTTAGCGCTCCTCTTTATGTTGGGCGTAATACACGGCGCTATGGCTCAACCAGCAAATCTAATCAAAGCCAAAGCCGTTTTTTGTAAAAAAGGTTTGCTGCGCCCAGATTTTTGCAATAACAAGGAGGCTCCCCAGGATGCACTGGACCTTATCCTGGAAATGATACACAAAACGGAAGAAGAAACTTATGCGAAAGGTGAAATAGATGAAGACTACGGCATGGGTTATTTCGCATACGACAATTACATGGAGTCGGTAAAATTCTGGAGCGCCCCTCCCGCGGCCTTTGGAGAAGACGACTATAAGCCTCCCCATCCAGATTCACTAAAAAAATACCAACGCGAAGGCATTCAATGGATTAAAAGCCTCTACAAACAGAAAATCATTTCGGATAGTCAGCAAAAAATGGTGTTGGATGCTATACGGGCCAACCAAATCATACACCCTTATTACGCACTGAATTATCTAGCTCAACTGACGGTGGAGGACTACCTGTTTCAAAACCAGCCTCAGTTATTGCTGGAAGATACGCTAAAATCAAAGATTGAATTAGAACTAAAGCAACGATTTGTAAAAGCACCGCATCTATCCCGCAAAATCAGCCTGGATTTCCAAGTAGACAGCATAAATGCCAATCAGTTTCAACAGGCCGTACAAGGCGCTTTGCAAGCCGCTTACCCTGAAGCAAAGATGCTGCCTGATCCAAAATGGGAACGCAATCGCCTGCTGACCCGTTGTAAAATCCCTATGCGCAGAAATGTACTGGTGTTTGCCTGGGATATTGGTGAGGAAGCGCCTTTGGAAATAGAAGTAAATACACCCGAAGCTGTTCCGGTGATATCCAGCGAAGAACTGATTTTGAGCGAAGTATTGCCTGAAATGATGTTGCAACTGGAGCAAAACCGGAATAGTCAGGTAATTGGAGTGATGCGTTACAGCCCCTTGTTGGCCAGAAATACCCTTTGCGAGCAACTTGGCATTATTATCCAACCGTCACTGACTTCCACCTCTTCAAAATCCGTCACTTATTATACCTTGACGGATCCGCTTTATGAAAATGTATGGGCCACTGAATTGCCGCTGGGCCAAAAAGGCAAACTTCCTTTAAAGAAACAAATCCTGCGCCGTAGAGAAATTGGCTTGAGTACCAAAGATAAACTGAGGCTTTGGAAGAAACTCCACGAAAGTACTTGGATGGATGTTTATTCGCCCGAAATGCAACGCTATATCTGGGTTAATTTGAACAATTTTCACATGCGGGATTCTTTTGAACTGCTGCGCCAATTGGGATTGGCGGATTATCCAGGAGCAGAATTTTTTAGTACGATCCCATGGATTAATGAGTTCTATGCAACCCCACCAACTGCGAACGGCGCCTTGCGATGGCTGGCCGATCTCTCCGGAAATGAACTAAAGCCGAAGGAATACACCCAGTTCACGCTAGAAAAAGATAAAAGTGGCTCGCACAAATGGCTGCATTTTGATTGTAACGGGCAGCCCTTCAGGGAGTACATGAGCGATAGCGGCAATTATCGCCTCGACTACTTAGCGATAGAAGGATTGGCCTCGGCCTGGAATAAATCCCATATAGGGGAGAAGGCGTTTTACTATATAGCCGATACTCAATTGGTGCTATATAACACACAAGAAAAGATAGATAAATTGAGTGGGGTGATGCATTGGTTAATAAAAAAAATGTAAGGAATTCAATCATTCATTAACTACATTATAAACATGAAAAACTACTTACTCTTTTTTTTAGGGTTTTCCCTTTCCCTTCCACTTTCCAGTCAAACCAACGCAGCATGGCAACAAACCAGCGGGCCTGAAGGCGGAAATGTGTACAACCTGGAACGAAACGCTACAACCATCTATGCCGGTACAGAAAATGGTCTCTGGAGTTCCTCGGATGAAGGACAAAACTGGGAATCCGTAAACCCTGCATTGAACGATTTGCGTGTGGTGAGCCAATTTGTTTCAGGCAATGAAATTCTGGCTTTGGCCATCAAATTCATTTCCAGTTATGATGACAATCCTTATTTCCTCAGAAGTACGGACGCCGGACAGACCTGGACACAAATAGCCATTTACGAAAATCCGCCCTACATTTACTTGAGCACGTCTGGAGATGATGTCAAAGTATGGAGGGACGGCGGACGTATTTGGATCAATAGCCAGACTGCGCTTTTTTATAGCACGGACGATGGTTTGAACTGGACACAAATAGTAGCTCCCCCGAATGCTTATTTTTATGAAGCAGCAGTGTATGGCAAAAATATTTTGGCCTACGACTATTACGCACAATATCGCTCCAGCGATTTGGGCGCTAACTGGACCATTACGCAGGATACCGCTTACAACTCAGATTTGTTCTCCGATGGCCCTTTACTGTTATTACTGGGTCAAGACAGTATTTTTACCTCTACTGATTTCGGCCAAAGCTGGCTGGGTAAACCTACTAATCTCTCCATTCTTAATGGAATAAAACGCGCTTCCGACGGCTCCTTTATCCTTTTTTCTAACGAAATTTACCACTCTGCCGATGGTCTAAGTTGGCAGCAAACTACTCAATCCAGTCAAAATTATGGCATTGGGAGTGGGGTAGAATCTGGAAGCAGCTACGTTGTTGCCGGCACAGGCGGCATTTTCCATACGGTTCAAAGTAACTCCGAGTTTGAACCATACCAGAACGGTTTTATTGGCTCAAGGATCAATTCCATGGCTGCATTGCCCAATGGAAGGTTGATAGTGAGTACTACTTATAATGGCATTTGGTCCAGCTTTAATGATGGACTCCATTGGGTCAAGACTCCGGGTCCCAGCAGTTCCATCTACTCAAACATCCAGTTGAATGAAATGATCGCCATAGGGGATACCCTTTGGGCTATTGGAGCCAATGATTCGTTGTATCAACTTGTCGGAAATTCAAATGTATGGACCAAAATACTGGATGTGGACGCCTGGTTTGCCGGAGAATCTATTTTCAGGGTCATTGATCATGACCTTTACCTTGTGGAAGGTGAGAGAATACGGCGTACCAAAGATGGAGGCGCACATTGGGAAACGCTGGTGGTAGACGCTGGTACTTTTTATGGACTTCGCGACATTGCCAAATTTGGCAACTACCTGTTTTTCACCACCAATGATGGGCTGGTATATCGTTCCGGCGATGATGGCGCTAACTGGACGCTGAATTATTCGTTTTCGTCACCAGGCGCTCATCGCTACAACAAGCTGGGCGTTTCAGGTGGCAAGCTCATTATTTGGTCCGAATATGAATCCTTTTACAGCACGGACAATGGCGACAACTGGCAATTGCTCGGAATGACGGGATTGCCTCAGGATAGCTGGGGAGATGTTTATTTTGAACCGGGCGAAATCCTTTATTTCCAAAACCTGATTATGTGTACGATACCATTTAATGGCGTTTGGATAAGTTTTGATCAGGGAAACAGTTGGGAGCCTTTAAACAACGGCTTGAAGAATCTACGGGGCAAACGCCTGGTCTCGGCCGGGTCCAATATTTTCATGGGCGCTGTTACCAGCGGCGTTTGGCGTCTGGGAGCCGAATTCGAGGTTTTTTCAGGGCTTGTGTTTAACGATCAGAACCAAAACGGGGTAAAAGACAATGGAGAGCTTCCATTAAAAAACATAATCCTGAGCGCCGAACCCTTGGGTTCCTACAATGTGAGCGACGATGCCGGTGTTTATTCGCTGGTGGCGGCGTCTGGCCTTGACTCCATCCGGGTTAGTTTGCCGAATGCATACAGCAGTGCTTTACCTCCTTTTCGGCAGGCCAATCAACCCGGAACCGGCTATGATTTCGGGATCCATTTTACGGAGGGGGCGATTGATCTGAAACTGGATATCACCAACTGGGAACCCTTCCGGCCCGGATTTGACAATGACCTTAGTCTGACGGTGTCCAACGTAGGCAACGAAACCGTCAACAACGCCTGGGTAGAATTCCTGATCCCCAATGGAATAAGTGTTATATCCACCAACCCTTTTGGCGGTGTTACCATAGTGGGCGACACGCTAAAATGGTCGCTAGGGGCCTTGGCGCCCTTTGAACATACTACGCTTCAGGTAAGCGTCCTGGTAGCCACGAATGTATCCATTGGCGACGTACTCCTCTTTTCTGGAAAAGTCAATGTGGCGAACGATCTGGCGCCGGAAAACAATTACGCCGTACTGCGGGAAATCGTGGTAGGTTCGTATGACCCGAACGACAAATCTGCCGCTGCATATATCACACCGGAGGATCTTGCGCATGGCAAGCCCATTGAGTACACCATCCGTTTTGAAAATACGGGCACCTTTTATGCAGAAAAAGTGGTGATTCACGACGCTTTGGAGTCTCACCTGAATCCGGCAACTTTTCAATGGATCAGCTCCAGCCATCCCTGTACCTGGCAATTGCGTTCAGATGGCGCCGTCACCTTTACTTTTTCCAACTTGCTGTTATTCCCCGGAGAAACTGGCTTCGTTAAATTCTCTGTAGCCGCAGATCCTGGATTGGCGCTAAACGAGACCATTTATAACACAGCCGATATTGTGTTTGATTTTAATACACCCATCATCACCAACACCGTTAAAACTCAAGTGAAATGGCCCTTGTCTGGCCACAACCCGGCTTCTGCGGCATTGGGGCTACAGATATCACCCAATCCTACCCGAGATAACTTGCTGGTAACGATCCCACCAACAGCCCTGCGCCAGGCCCAATCGCTCCGCATTTTGGATCAACAGGGAAAACTTGTGAGGCGCGAGGTGTCACTTTCCGGGCAAATGCGTCTCCAATTATCGGGATTAGATGCTGGTATTTACCACCTGGTATTGGAGGGAAAACAGCAGGAGATATTGAGTAATGAGATGTTTGTGATTGTTCGGTAGTGCGAGAACGTGTTTCGCTCAATAAATCACTCACAAATACAGAATTTATCTGTCAGCTTTATGGCTTGAATGTTGAACTTATCCTCTGGCGCGTTCGGCGGTATGCAGAACTTTAGTATTCCAACATGATCCGTATATATTTTGGTTTGAATTCCGGTATAGGTGTTGTCATAGGTTAACGTGAAAGGCGGTTCGCCGCTCAGATCAACCTTAATGTCAATACAATTGCCTTTGCATACATCTGCGTTGTCGG
>JACMMM010000103.1 GCA_014379065.1 Saprospiraceae bacterium | reverse complement strand
GGTCAATTTAGACGGGTCGGTGCCTGCTTCCCCTTCGTTTAATCTAAAGGACACGAATACCTCTGTTGCCTGTGCGTGCTTGGCAATATTGTTCAGGCACTCTCGAAGGAGCAGGTATAGATTGCGTTTGACTTCAGGCGGTACGGATGGGTTGTGCTTTGGTTTGGGAAAGTCAAAATGTGGTTCAAGGCCCACGCTTTCCAAAAATTCCCGGCCTTTTTCCCGGTAATAGCCTTGTACCTCGGAAAAAGCATCAAATCGTGGATTGGTAATAAACACTACATCTCGAAGGTGTTGCGCCACTTCCTGGGCTTCAGAACCAATGGCGCGGAGTTTTTCCCGGAGAGCGTTGCTATCAAGATTGGGCATCATGGCGGCCACCGATGCGCCCATGGAGATTTTGCTTAGGTCAGTGCCCAGGTCATCATGGATGTCTTGCGCGATCTGGGAACGGGTGGCCTCAACGGCTTCCCGGCGTTTTGCCTCGGCTTGCTCTAGACGGAGTTGACTTCGGTAATAGTAAACGGCAGCGCCAAAAATAGAGCCCAGCACCAACACGATCATCAGGTTTTTGAACCAGGCTCTTTGCCAAAAATGGTTGGTCACGATCACGCGCAGTGTCGCATCCCAAGAAGCGTCGTCTCCTGCATCTTCGGGCCGCACCCGGAAGACATATTCCCCGGCAGGGAGATTGACAAAATTCGCCACGCGGTTTTTCCCGGCTTTTACCCAGGCCGTTTGCAAGCCATCAAGTCGGTAAAGGAAGTTGGTTTTCCCAAACGATTCAAGGTCTATGCCTGTATAGGTGAATGTAAGCGCATTCTGTCCTGGGAGGAGTCGTATTTCGCGGATTTGCTCGAAGGGTATTTCGGGTAGTGTGTCCTGTTCGTTGATTTTCAGCCCGGTGATATAAATCCGGGATGGTGTTGGTGTTTTCACGAGCTCTGGTTTAAAGATTTGTATATTATCGAAGAAGGTCAGCCAGATACGACCATCTGGCGTCTGCCCCATCTGATCGCATCCTATCCCAAAGACAAGACCATCCGACTGGTTTAGGGCATGGGATTGGTGGGTTTTGGGGTCGAAGTAGCATAGCCCAAGTCCCGTTAAAACCCAGAGCCGCCCCAAGCTGTCCCCACAAATACTCGATATACTTTTGTTCGGAAAACCGACTTCCATGCCGTATTTTGACAAAACCTGATTTGATTGTGGGTCGAACAAGCATAATCCTTCACTGGTGGCCAACCATGTTTGGTTTTGGGCATCCAAAAAAACATCGTAATAGTTCCAATCCTGGTTTGGAGCACATTCAATAAGTTGATTATTGCCAGAATCAAACGTAAAAAGATGGTGTTCAGCGCAAACCCAGATTTTCCCATCCGTTGTTTTTTTTAGATTGCGTGTTATAATCCCCTTCGATCCAGACATCTTCACAATTGAAATACTTTTTCCACTTGCTGCCTCATAGACTTGTAACCAGCGTCCCCAGAAAGCTAGCAGTAATCTTCCCTTACCCAATGGAAGAATATTGGTGATTTTCTTTGACAACAAGCCGGTGCTGTCTTTAGCGTTGTATGGATACCAACGTATTTTGTTCGTTGATTCGTTGTAAGCAATCAGCCCATCCATGGTAGCAGCATAAACAATTCCACTTGCTTCATCCTTTTTAACGTCCCAGGAGAGGCGGCCATCGGATGGATCCATTTTCGCATCAAAATGATGAAAAATCTTTTTGTGCCGAAATTGTGCATCTAATATGACCAAAGGGTCGCCGGTCCCACACACAAACATATCGCCGTTTTTTGCAAAACTGATTCGCTGGATCGGCCCCTCCTTTGCCTTTTTAATCGCCATAAAATTCTCTTGTCGGGAATTGTAACGATATAGGCCACGAGAATCCGAACCACCCCAGAGATTGCCTTCCAGGTCGGAAAGCAATACAACAAGACGGGCAAAGTCCAGCCCTACGCCCGAATGATCATTAAAATATTCGTGTGGCTTTGAAAGCGAAGGGAAATCTTGTTCTACCAGCGAGAATTTGAAAATACCAGCTTCCGTAGTGATCCAAAACTGGCGTTTGCCTTCCGAATCAAAGGTTTCGGCTATGTCGAAGGAAACACTTGGGCCCTTGGGCAATGCGGAATTGAATTTCTCAAACTGCCCGCTTTCCGGGTGAAAACGCAACAAGCCTCCTGCCCAGGTAGTATTCCAAATGTTATTGTATCGGTCAATTTTCACCCCCACATTATTCCAATCGCCGCTTTGAGGAGAGACTGAATCCGGGTAAGGTAGGAATTGTTGAAAGGTAGAAGTTGCTGGATCATATAACTTCAAGCCGCTTGCACCGCCACCCCAAAGGCTACCGGATCCGTCAAAAGCGGAACAACTTGACACCCGTATCTTGCAAGATTCGGCAACGGGTATACAAAGGAATTGTCGCGTAAGTGAGTCGAATCGCTCTATGCCAGCGTGATTACTTGTCCAGATATGGCTTTGATTATCCCTAAAAAGAATATTGTTAAAATTTTGAGTCATTTTTTTGTTACCAGATGTGAAATTTTCACATTTCCCATTCGCCGGGTTGAGGCGGCTGACACCTCCATTCGTCCCAATCCATAGATACCCTTCCTTGTCTTCCACAATGCTTTTGATTTGATCGCTGCAAAGCGAAAGGGAATCGTTGTCACGCTGGCGATAAACTTTCATTTCACAGCCGTCATAGCGATTCAGCCCGCCGTTATCCGTACCGATCCAGAGAAAACCCCGGTGGTCGCGGTATATTGCAGTCACATTTGGGTGAGATAACCCTGACTCCAGGCCAATGTGTTCAAAAAACACCGCGCGTTGTTGCGAGGCCGCCAGCGCAGCAAATAATAAAAGGAAGGAAGTGGCAAGAAGTGCGGGTTTCATGCTAATTGTTATCTTGGCATGAGCAAAAATAGCAATTCTAAAATAGTGACCTATAAGGTTTTTTTAAACCTTATAGGTCTCGTGGAAAGCGCTTAGTATCCCACTTTCAAACCATTACCACTGCAAGACAAAACGCAAGCTCCTTTTTGCCTTCTTGCCATCGCTGCACTCCAAAATGTATAGGCCATTCGCCATACCATCGGGCATATGCAGAAGAAACGGCGTTTCCCCGGCCATTACAGAAACCTGATCCATTTGCTGGCCATACAAATTGAGCACTCGAATTTGTACTTTTTCACCAGACCAGTCAGCGAGATCAACATAAAGTTCGCCCGTACTGGGATTGGGGAAAATCCGCAATTCCGTTTTTCCGACCGTTGCAGCCAAACTGCGCTCCGCCGGTTTTTGCCCATCCGGCGTAACCCCTATGGGACAATTGAAGGTATTGAGATGCGCTTCGTAGTAGGCTTGCGAGGCTAGGCGCGAGCCAATGTTTATGTACAAAGGATCCGTTTGTGCCGGCAAGGTGTACCGGAATATCTCTGCTTGGCCGCCAGATATGCCGTTGCCAATTGTTTTGAAACGGATGGAATAGAATGGACTCGCGTTCGGGTTTCTGACATCGTATAGCCGCCCGGCGCCGGGGTCGAAAACGGAGAGGTCGAGCGGTTTAATAGCGGTAGTTCCGCTGGGCAATTCTATTGCAGTGTAAATCATCTCCTCCGCACATTTGTTAGTCACCCGGATACGGTAGGTGTAATTCTGTCCCGAATCAGCAGTGATGGTGAGGAGTTCATATTTCATGCAGATGTTTTCTTTTACGTCGCAGGGCAGTTCTTCCCGGATAAATACATTAAAACAACAGGTCGCCGAATTCCCGCAACTGTCTTGCGCGGCATAACAAACCGTCGTGAGGCCCGCTGGGAACAAAGCACCAGAGGCTAAACCAGCCGTAAGTGTCAGCGAGGTGCCAGGGCATGGACAGTTGGATGTTGCGCTCGGAAGGTTGTAATTGATCACCATAGGTGGAGCGCCGGGCAGCGCTGCGATACTTATGGTAGTGGGGCAAATGATCGAAACCACAGAGGGCACAACAGGCTGATATTGAAGGGTGTAGATGACGATTGTATCGCAGCCACTGTTGTTGGACAACAAGGTGTCGACAACCGTTCCAGGTTGGGAATAAGTGACGCCGTTGATGTTGACCGATTCACCGGGACAGAAATTAATAGTTTCAGCGCGGGTATTGAGGGGTACAAAAGTCAGCTGGATCGTTACCACACTATCGCAACCATTGGACGTCGTTAAAATTTCCGTATAGACGCCATTGGAGGTATAAACATTCCCGTTGTAGATAAACGGTTCACCATCGCATGGTTTAATGTTCTGCGTAGTTGCAGTGGGCGGATTTACTACGACCGTTATGCTGTCAAGCATCGTGCAGCCATCAGCAGTGGATCCAGCAAAATAATAAAGGGTCGTTGTCGGTGGGGTGGCCACTGGCCCCGGGCAAGTAGAACAATTCAGGCTATTCGATGGCGACCAATGGTAGCTGGTCAACACCCCGTTGCTAGTGTAGGAAAGCGGTACGCTGTTGCCAGCACAGATCACTTGGTCGGGCCCCAAATCTACCGTGGGGCTTGGCGCAAGTGTTACCTGAACGGTGTCCTGTTGAATGCCCCCACAACTGTCCCGCACCGTTACCCAGTAAGTGCCTGTGGCAAACGATGTGAAAGTTCGGTTGATGCTACCGTCCTGCCAGAGGTAATTTGCATAACCAGCGCCGGCATCAAAAGTGTGCACAGCATTGGTGCAAGCGCTGATGTCCGCGCCTAAATCGAGGGCTGGGGCAGAAGAACTTACCGTTGTAACTGTCACATTATCCGAGTAATGACAAATAGACCGCAAACTGATGTCGTCCAGCGCAAAATCATTGCCTATGGAAGCAGTATTCAGGTCTGTCAATTCAATGCTAAACTGGGTTGCCCCGAACGAATTAAGTTGCAGGCTGAAGCTTTGCCAGATTCCTACCACGGCATTGCCCCCCAGCAGGTCAAAGGTGCCTGCTATATTTCCGTTTATTTTCACTTGTATTTTTGGCGGATTTGAAAAATAGGCCATGGCCCCCCAAAACTCGAGTTTATAATCGGTGTTGGGTTGTACCAATACCGTTTGTTGCCAGATGGGCGGGACGCTGCCGGTGTTGTCGCCGTCTATCATGAGCATCAGATTGTCTGCTGATGGGGAATGATCTTGCGGGATAATCCATTGATTGTTAAGAAGTAAGGGGTTGTTCGTAACGTTATAGTGTCCAAACCCAATACCACCAGATATATAACCGCTGGTAAAGCTCGTATTCCCCTGAGTAAAATCGGGGTTCTCGATCAATTCAACGCCGTTTTTAATGGCGTTTAAAGTGTAAGTGGTCGTGGCCGAGGGGGTAGCGACAGGATTTTGGATATTTGGATTGTCCAAGGTAGCCGCCGGGCTCCAATCATATTGGTCGAGCCCCGGCGTGGCCTGCAAGGTGACCGATTGTCCCAGGCAGATGGTCGTGTCCGCACCGGCAGAAAGGGGGATTTCAGGGCAAAGACAAGGCGTGTTGCAGAAAGTAACGGTAGCCAGAGACGTGCTTGCAGAAAGGGTGTTAATGGTTACAGGCGTGGGGCCACTGTTGATTACTGTGTAATTTCTTTGGTTCTGAATGTTGGGCATGTTGACAACAATCACTGTAATGGGTTGAACAAAATCGCAATCCGTGTTGGTATTCCCTTGTTCATCCAGTTTGACCAATAATAGGTCATTCGTTCCATAACTATCAGAAGACATGGTCAGGTACAGATAACCGTTGCGCTCCATGACGTTTCTGACGATGTTTTTCCCTGAAATGCCCAGTCGTTTTGCCCACTGAACATTGCCCTGTTTGTCGGTTTTAATCAGTGTGCCGAAACCGAAATCTCCCAACGACGCTTGATAAAGGTTACAAACCATGTAGTAACCCGATGCGGTTGCCACGATTGCAGTCGCCACGGGACGGTCATTACCGCTTATAACATACTGTTTTGTCCACTGTACATTGCCCGTCAGGCTAGTTTTTGCAGCCACTAATTCAACGGCAGCGTTTAGGTAAACAGAGAAACCTTGAAGGTCGCCCGAAGTGAGCACCACCAGATTGTCATTGTCAATGATGGGCTTTTCGGGGTACATCCTTGTCTGCGTCGATCCACTAGTGTTTCCGACCGAAATAATTGAATTCTGCCATTGAAAGGCGCCTGTGTTCAGGTTGTGTGCAAAGAGGGAGGCCCGGAAATCACCGTTGGCATTGTAGTACCGTCGGGTGGCCCCGTAAAGAGAACCATTATAGAGGCTAGAATAAAATTCGCCGCCCTCTCCAAGCAGATTATACCCACTGATCGCGCCAGTGTTTTTATTGATTTGGATAAGCTGGGAAGAACCCTGATTGTCGCTCCCGGTCAGCACACAGTCGCCTAAGCCCACGGGATGGATTTGGGTATATTGAGCAGTAGCCAAATTCTTGATCCACACAAACGTGTTGCTCGTAAGGTTGTAGCGGAAAGCCATGGATCGCTGCTGACCGGTCAATAGAATTTCAGGATTCGTCACGCCAATCAAATCGCCCGAAACATCCACGAACATATCCCGGATCTGAAGCACATCATTCCCAAAGCGAAAAGCCTTGGCCCACAATGCTGCGCCGCCCTGGTCAAAGCGGACAATGACCATGCTGTCGTTCCGCAGGCCCGTGGCAAAAAAGTCGCCGTTTGGGTGCGGGAAAATATTGGGCCGTATGCCACCCATGTTGGACAGCGATTTGATAAAAGTATTGTCGCAGCCAGCAGATGGGCCGCCGTTTCCTTGTACATACACCGTGGCGCAGAGCGTGCTCGTACAGTTTGCATTGATGGCCCGCAAGCACAATTGATACACGCCTGTATTCACAAAAGTGTAATTCAGGTCTGTGCTGGTCGAAACTTGTACGTTGTCCAATACCCATTCATAACTAGTGGCGTTGCTGCTGCTGTTGAGGAAGGTAACCGGGAGTCCATTCTGGATGACCGGCGGCACTGAAAAGACGGCTTGTGCGTCGCAGATAACGGTCACTTGCACCGAGTCCAGGGCATCGGCGCAATGCAATGGGTCGCTGCTGATGGCCCGGAATTTCACCCAAAATGTCCCAACCGTATTGAAGGTGAAATTGGTGTTGAGGTTTGTGGAAAATGCCGGATTCGTGTTGATGTTCCAGGCATAATTGGTAGCGTTGGTAGCGGAGGCCGAGAAATTAAGGGTGCTCCCCACGGGAATCGTTTGCGCACCCGAAGGCAGGGTAATGGAAGCGGATAAAGGAGCTGGACAAGGCGTTTGGCAGGAAAGACAGCCGAACAAACTGCTCCGCACGTTGGTAATAAACCAGTTCATGCGCTCGCTTTGCCCTTGGGTAAATTTGGAAAAACACTGCAAAGTGGAATAGTCCATGTAGTCTTCCCCCAAATCCGCCACATCTGCCGTGAAGGGATTGTTGCCAGAATTGTCGTCGGCGTCGGTGCCACAGGAATTTGCGTTTGGATTGCAGGAAGAGAAGGTCGTTTGGTCGGGCGGGGTGTCGCACACCCGGTCGCCATCTTGTAAACAGTCGTTGTTCGTACATCCACCTTCAAACGTGTGGTACAGACCCAAATAGTGGCCCATTTCGTGTACCAAAACGCCCGTGTTGGCCTGGCTGGAGCCAAAATAGGCGGCCTCCATCACGATGCCGTCTAGGCTCGAGCCGTGCGCAGAAGGAAAATAGGCGTATCCAACTACGCCATTGCCGCTGCTCACGCTATTGATGGCCGATACTACCCAAATATTGATGTAACAAGTTGGCGTCCAGCGGTTCAGGTCTTTCAGCGCAAGGTCTTGCGATTCCATATTAAAACTCGTGAGCACCGACTGGTCGCGTGTGATACCGGTCGTGGCTTGCCCATTGGGATCGCGTTGCGCGAGGCAAAACTGTACTTCGGTATTGAAACCCGTCCCAAAACTAGCATTAAAGGCCGCATTCAATTGTGCAATGCCTTGTTGTACCAGAGCATCCGGGATGTTCTCTGTACCGCCATTATGTATGATGTGTACGACAACGGGCAGGGTGCGCGGTGCATGCTCGGCAATGGAAGCATTGGGGTGCTTGAGCGCTACTTTGTAGGCCGCGTGGTCATGATGCGATTGCGCTTCCCGAAGTTCGGGGTGTAAACGGTGCAAGAGATCGGTGGCACAACCAGTGAATATGTTTTCATCTGGGTTTTGTGCAAAGAGGGCAGTGGCGAGACAGGAGAAAAGGAGAGAGAGTAATGTAATCTTTTTCATTAGTTTGGATATTGAAGATGTTGATTTGTAATTGTGGCGCAATTACAACACGGATGACACGGATTTCGCGGATTTTTTCGATCGTGGG
>JACMMM010000102.1 GCA_014379065.1 Saprospiraceae bacterium | reverse complement strand
GGGCAACATGCAATATTGGGCTTTTATTTTTGTATGACCAGTCGTTTAGAAAGCCTGGTACCAGTTTTATCATTGGTACATACAATGATATAGGCTCCTGCCGAAAGCCCCGTTACGTTGGTTCTGTTCTCGGAGGACCCACGCCAGCAACTGCGGCCGCTTAAATCGAATATTTCCAAATCCCAATGCTGGGCTTCTGCTCCATCAGGGAAAAGGATTTCGATCGTGCCGTTATTAGGGTTTGGCAGCACTTGAAAATCAGATCCCGGGTCAGTTTTTTCGTTCTCTCGTCCCTGAATAGGAGAACAACCTGAATATACATGATAGGGTTCATCGGCTAAGAATCCCAGTAAGCCTCTCGCTTGCAAAACCGCATCTCCCCCTTCAAATGCGCATTGGGATGCAACTGAACGAAGGGCACTTAACTCGGTTGTATTGCATTCAAATGCTTCTCGTCCGTACAGGTCGCACAAAATCATGCCGACTGTTTTTTTGTTGGCTTCAAAAACCTGCGTGGAAGGAAGCGTCGAGAGCGTGTTGCGGTATTGGGCTATCAAATTCAGACGTGCAGAGGCCTGTGAATTTTTCAAATCTTTCAAGTCTTGGTAGTATTGCATCAACAAATTCAATTGCACCTGACTAAGCGGGCCAGAGGATAGAAGTTGTTGAACATCATTCCATTTTGTATTGATCTGCGACTCCAGTGTTCCCTGGCTTTGCTCCCAATCCGTGGAATTAAATTCTAGCTGAGCCAGTATGCCAGCGCTCGTAGTGGCGTTCTGCGTCCAGTAATTTGCGTATGCGGTGCTGTTTTGAAGATTGTTTCGCACGATCCAGCCTAAGGCCTGTCGTGTGGCCATCCAACCTAAGCAATCAGCGTAATTGGGGAAAGTCAATTGGCCTGACACGACGGTTCTGATGATTTCCTCATCGCTATTTTGAAAATTTGGCGGTGGCAATGTGCAGCCTACTGTGGCATGGTTGCATGTTTTGGTATTGCCACCCATTTCCGATTGAAACCATGCTTGAGGGTCAACATCAACGGGAGCGAATATCGCCCCATCGCTTGGGTCAACGATAAACATATTGGCCTGTATGTCAATACCCGTGCCCAATGCCGCGTTTTGTCCGGTAGATGGAGCGTACTCCCAGGCATTGCCATTGTGAATCTGTTTTTTGGTACTGGCATTATCGTAGAACAAACCAGTGGTGTGTGGGCCAAGAAAATGTTGCGTGGTGACCTCCGTATTAAGACAGCTTCCCAGTACGTGTAATCCTTTGTTATTGGCAGTATAATAATTGCAATCAAGTTTGGATTCGCTTAAATAGAATGCCTGAACACCAGTGTTCGCCTCTAATGTGGAACTTGAATTCTGCGTGCAGTCATTGTTTGTAATAATACAATTGGTACTTGCCCAAGCAGTAATTCCTTTGTTCTCCCACACGGAGGCGCCGTCATAATCTATAGGATTATCGCAGATCGATGCCTTGGTAGTACCAATAATTTGTATCCCTGAGTCAAAATCGTCTGGAGACTTTAAATGAATGGTATTATTTGAGATACTGCATCGGTTTGCCATCCCTTCTACATCCCAGAGGAGAACAGCTTGCCCACCATGATTGGTGAAAGTATTGGCTGTTATCTGAGGGTTGGAATTGTCATTGAAAAGGAGGGTAAAGCCACCAATTGCATCATCAATGAAGTTATGATGAATGGTAGGAAGTTGCCCCATGTGTGTACGACTATTCCTGGCAATCCCGGCGTAACCGACATGATTGAAGTGGTTGTCCTTAATCAGGTAATAACTTGTTTGTGCGTATATACCTCCCCGGACATAGTCAAAAACACAATTTTGAATGGTATGGTCAACACTGGAATCAATATGAATGGACCGACCAATCCCGCCCTTAATATCCAGGAAACGGTTGTTATCTATATCAAAATCTGAAGTTTTAGCGTATATACCTGTTGCACAGTGCCTAATCAAATTCTGTGTTTGTAAAGAGCTGCCAACCTTGATCGGGTCATCTTGAGTGCCCACTGCGCTTTCAAACCACAGCCCGAAAAGTGCTTGAGGGGCTATTAACAGACCTGTTTGAGGATCCAGATAGGGTTTCAAGTTGGAACCGTCAAGCGTATTGCCAAAGAATTCAAAAGTGAAGGCGCCATCGTTTTTTGATAATACCGTATAATAATTCCGCTTGAACTGACTGTCGTGAAGATATATCCAGGCGTCCAAGGTTGGGTCAATGCCATAACGCATATCGTTTATTTGTGAACTGGACTGTATCCTAAGTGTCCCATGAGACCCTACATATATTCCATCCCACATTTGCAAACACCCTTCAACGATGCAATTAGTCAACGTCAAACTTGCATATGCTTCAACAAAAATGGATGTTCCGGGATCCATGATAATGGTTTTCCCCGTAAGGGTTAGCGAGGAGGAGATCGTAATGCTACCTGTAATGCGAATGGTTGCTGGTAAAGTACCTATACTTAAATCCGCTTCAGTTGCATGAGCTGGTACAAAAGCTGGAACGCTCTCGCATGGGTCTTCCAGATAAACAGCTTCATTCGACCCAATACCGACAGGCAAAATACCTGAAAAATCACCTTTAAATTCGGGCGCTTTTTCAATGATATTTTTACTCATAAGCGGAAAAGCCTGAATGAGGAAAGCAAAGAATAGAGCCGTTTGAAACCGGGCAATCAAATTGCGGTTTAAGGATTGCGAGAATAGGGTAGTAATTTTCATGTTTAAAATATGAGTTGGTGAGTGATAAAAGCCTGCAAATTATGCCTACTTCAACGGATTCCCAAAATCATAATCAATAAACACCTCATCCATCAGTGGGTCGTCGCCGGGATGGTAGCCTTGCTTAAGGTCGTAGCCCCAGAACTTGCCGAGGGTGTTCCAATAAGCAGCTGTTGTCCCACCGCGAGTGGTTCGAATGATGTCGTAGAAAGGCATCTCCAGTTCGCGCTCGATCATTTTCACCAGCACTTTGCCTTCGGTTTTGGAGAGGTCTTTCATGCGCTCTGTCAGGTCTTCTTTTAGTTCCTGGTGCTCGTGGCGGATGTGGCGTTTTCGTTGCCACTTGTTCATGCCCTCCGTTTTGTCTTCCATATCTTGGTAGAGGGCCACGGCTTGCACCGCATAAGGGTAAACCCGCCTGGCGGCCCACATATAGCGACGGAACTGCTTTTGCTCATCCATATCCTTGAACTTCCGCTGGGCTACCAGACGGGCCGGGTGCAGCGACATGAGAAAAGTGCTGTCGCCGTTCACGATTTCGAGCGTGGCCCAGGCGCCACTTCGCGTCTGGGCGTCTGGGCTTGGAGGCTGTGCAGATACCCGCCCCATGAGGAGCAACAAATACAATAACAAAAATGGCAAGTAAACTTTCATGATGTGATGTTTTTCAACAGTTATTGGGACGGAAGAGCCGACAAATGTAACCCAGAAACTGTTTGACTCGCTAACGTAAAAGTGTTGGATCCTAGTCTCGAAATTCATGTTGGCAGACAATAACGAAGAAAAAAGATTAATAAGGCTGTCCAACAAAAATTTATTGCC
>JACMMM010000101.1 GCA_014379065.1 Saprospiraceae bacterium | reverse complement strand
CTCAAGTGAGCACTTTTGCCAGCATTAACTGGTCGGCAGGTTCAAAATTCCTGACCGTATTGCTCGAGTCTTCACCCAACGTTTTTGACGAAATTGGCAATTCTGAACTTCTCAGTGTGCCTTACGCACTCTACGCCCAAAACGGCGGAGGCGGCGGTTCTGCCGATAACTGGGGAACTCAGACGGCATTCACCAACAATGGCCTCACCGGCAACGGCTTGGCCAACAACCCAATCGGTCTGGCCCAACAAAGTGCGCAACCGGGTCAAGTCTTGAAATGGATTAACGGGGCTTGGATACCAGCTGATGACATTCAAGGCACGGGCACTGGTGGCGGTACCGTAACTCAAATCAACACGGGAGCGGGCTTGCAAGGCGGACCCATCACGACCACCGGCACCATTGGTTTGACCAATACAGGGGTTCAGGCTGGTATCCATGGCAGCGCAACCGAAATTCCAGTGATAACAGTTGACGCACAAGGCCGCATTACGCACGTTGATAAAGTAATCGTGCAGCCAGGCGCCGTTGGCATAAACAGCGGCACGGGTATCACTGTCGTGACAAATGGCTTCAACAATTTTACCATCAATAATACAGGCGACCCAAACGCCAGCGATGACATAACCCTTACAACTGCCCATGATGGCGATGTTAGTGGGCCATACAACAATCTGCAAATAAAATCTAACGTGGTGACTTCCAATGAGTTGAACAATGGCGCTGTCACCGCCCCCAAACTTGCCAACATGGGCGCTGCCAGCGGACAAGTGCTCAAATGGAATGGTACCGCTTGGGCGCCTGCTCTCGACGAATCTGGCAATGTCAACCTGACCAGTGGCACGGGCATCAACATCACAGGTAGTGCACCCAACTTCACCATCACCAACACAGGCGACACCAACGCTGCTGATGATATTACGACCGCGACTCAAGCCAATGGTGACGTAAGCGGCCCATTCAGCAATTTGCAGATCAAATCCAATGCTGTAACAAGCGCCGAAATCGCCGACAATGCAGTAGGCGCTTCCGAAATCACCGATGGTTCTGTGACCTCCGCTGAACTTGCAGCCAATGCAGTTACCACGACTAAAATTGCTGACGGCGCAGTCATCACTGCCAAACTTGCAGACAATAGCGTTACTTCTGCAAAAATCGTTGATGGTGCTGTAAGTACAGTTGACATTGCCAACCAAGCCGTAACTGGTGCAAAAATTGATGACATGGGTGCTGCCAGTGGCCAAGTACTCAAATGGAACGGTGTCACATGGGCGCCTGCTGTAGACTTAACGGGCAACACCACTGTGCTCCCTGGTGCGGGCATTGACGTAACACAATCGGGCAATACCTTCATCGTCATCAATACTGGCGATACCGACGCCACGGACGACCTGACCACTGCTACCGTTTTTAACGGTGACGTAACGGGTCCCGCTAACAACCTTCAACTCAAAGCAGGTATCGTGGCTAATGCCGACATGGCTGCCAATTCCGTCGGCACCAACAACCTTATTAACGGTGCGGTCACTGCCGTCAAACTCAATAACATGGGCGCGGCCAACGGCCAAGTCCTTCAATACAACGGCACAGCTTGGGGCCCTGTTACGCTCCCTTCCGTCAACGGCGACAACTGGGGCAATCAAACAGCGGTAACCAACGCAACCTTAACTGGTAATGGCACTGCTGGCAACCAACTTGGCATTGCCCAGCAAGGCGCTACGAATGGCCAGGTGCTACGTTGGAACGGAACGGTCTGGCTACCTGCAACTCTGCCACCAGCACCAGGTGACAATTGGGGAGCCCAAACCGCTCAAGTCGGCAATGCGCTCACTGGCAACGGTACCGCTGGCACCCCGCTCAATATCGCCCAACAAGGTGCAAATACAGGCGAAGTGCTCAAATGGAACGGCGCACAATGGCTCCCATCGGCTGACAACAGTGGCGGCACAGGCGACAACTACTCTGCTGGCCCAGGAATTAGCGTGACCGGCTCTTCTCCCAATTTCATCATAAATAATACGGGCGACGCTGACAAGGACCCAACAAATGAATTTCAGAATATTTCCTTGGCTGGAAATCAATTGACTCTCTCAGACGGTGGCGGTACCGTCACGCTCCCCGGTGGCAACAATTACGCTGAAGGAGCTGGCATTGACATTACTGGTTCTGCTCCAAACTTTACGATCACCAACGTAGGCGATTTGAGCAATACCAACGAATTTCAAAATCTGGCCATCGCTGGCAATGTGTTGAGCATTACGAACGGCAACGCCGTCAACCTCCCTGTTGGCCCAACTTACACCGCTGGGGCAGGCATTAATCTGGCAGGCAACGTCATCACCAACACAGGCGATTTGAGCAACACCAATGAGTTGCAGAATCTTTCCCTTAACGGCTCTATCCTAGAGATTTCAAATGGCACTGACGTTGACCTTGCACCGCTTCTGGGTGGTGGTGGCGATGATTGGAACAATGTGGCCAATCATATCTTCAATTCCAATACAGGAAACGTGCTCATTGGTACCAACGTAAACACTACCGGAAAGCTCCAAGTGTTGAACGGAGACGCCGCCAATGAGGCCGCGCGGATTATACAAACCGCCGGCAATACAGCAGCTGTTTTTGCACAAGCAAGCGCAGGGCCAGGTGGATTCTTTACCTCCGACACAGGCCCGGCACTATTAACAGGTACTGGCAATGTGGGTATTGGCACTGCAGCTCCGGCCTCTCGTCTACATATTTTAGGCAATGGCGAGTCTGTCCGTTTGCAAGGCCCTACACCAAGTATTGGATTTGTGCCGACTGGCGCAATGGCAAGTGCACCTGGATATGCTCGTATGACGAACGCTATGTTAGCCCTTGGCACCCAAGATATTGCCAATGTTGCATTATTGCCCAACAATAAAAACGCCCTAATCGCAAACGGGACTAATGGCTACGTCGGCATTGGGGAGATCAACGGCACAGATGCCAGCCTTCGTGTGCTGCAAAAAGAAGGCGGTATCCTGTTGAACAACCAAAATAACGGCAACTTTTGGGAGTTTTCGGCCAGCCCAGTGGATGGCAGCCTCCAACTCTTCAACAGTACCCTCGGTGGCGGTGTTCCGGCAGGTACCTTTACAGCGGCAGGGTTTTATATCCCGTCTGACCGTCGTTTGAAAACAGATATTGAAGCAATTTCTTCTGGAGTTTTGGCAAAGTTGATGCAACTAAAGGCCGTGAGCTACCGGTACACTGCTGAACAGGCCAATGCCAAGCATTCACTTGGCTTTTTGGCACAAGACGTACAAGCGGTTTTCCCAGAACTTGTTGGGCAAAGCATAGACCGATTTGGCAAAAAAGGCTACTTATCTGTCAATTACGGCGGCTTTGGCGTGTTGGCAGTAAAAGCGATACAAGAGCAGCAGGCCGAAATCGAGGGCTTGAAAAAAGAGAATGCTGATCTCCGCAACAAAACGGAATCGCTTGAGGCGCGGCTGTTGCATTTGGAGAAATTGGTAGGAGACAAATAGGTCATTAGGTCATTAAGGTCATTCGTCATTAAGGTCATTTATTGGATGCTAAATCTAATGACCCAATGGCGAATGACCTTAGTGACGAATGACCTTAATGACGAATGACCTTAATGGCGAATGACCTTAGTGACGAATGACCTTAGTGACGAATGACCCTAATGACGAATGACCCAATGACTACAATTGCGTTTCACTCTGTCATATACCTCTTCATTAAAGCCTCCACCGTTTTAGTCCGCTTGCCACCCTCAGCGGCCACCAAATCCGCCATTTCCTTCACGGATCTTCCGAGTTCAGTACCTGCATACTTTTGCTGAACATATCCCCATACCTTTTTGAAGTCTTCCGAAACAGTTTCGTTTTCACTGGTAAACACGGGTGTATTGTCTGCGCCACAAATCAGCATAAATAGCAGGCTGCGTTGTGAATTTTGAGTTTCCTCATTGCGCACGAAGAAAGGATGTGCGTCATTGAATTTTTCCCACCATGCTGCACGGTCAGCCACTTGTTCGAGTGGGATGACGATGCCACCATCGTCCCACATCCCTTCCTTTTGCTCCAAGATGGATTGCTCGATATAGGTTTTCATGGGCGGAGTTGCTTTGGTAGCGAATGCTGCGCCAAGCTTTGCCCAATCTACAACCGGGAAAACCATGCCTTCTCCAGTTTCCAAGCGGAAACCATTTTCGGCCATGGATTTGGTGGTGGGATATTTATTCATATCAAAAGTCTCCTTGTCAATCGCCTCATAGTCAGCATCTTGCCACTTGACTTTTTCGGTCATTTCGTAGAAATTCCCTTCTGTTTCCATTCGGAACAAAAAACGTTCAAGCAGAATGAAGCTCGCGTCAGCCATGGTGCCTTGTGCGCCGGACAGGTTTTGGGAAACATAGTCCCAAGCCTTTTTACCGCTGTCCAATTTCTTGACATTCAAGTTTTTGATGAAGGTAGAGAATTGTACTAATTTGCCCAAATCAGGGCTTGTAGCACGGGGACCAGCATATACAGGCACCAATGCGGCACTGTAAGCCCAACCGTTGTGCTGTTCTGGTGTGGTGCTGGTGACTTTGAAATAGGGCTCGTTGTACGGGATGTTGCGGAGCGTCACCTCTTCTTTGTTGGCCGAAACGTCGCCGACGCCCTCCACAAAATCACCTTCAGCAAACTGGATGACGACCTTGCCATTTTTGTTCGACTGGTCGCGGAGGTTAAGTTTGTCAACTGCCACTCCGTAGAGATAAACCTCCGGCTTGGGCGAGGGTGGGGGAGTGGGCAGCGTAGTTTCGGACGTGGCCGAGGCCGCAGATTGTTTGGGGGTGTTTTTGCAGGCAAAAAGGAGTGCTGATGCCGCTAAAATGGAAAGAAAGAAAAATTTGATCGGTTTCATTTATTTGAAATTGAATGATTTAGGAATAAGAAGACCTCGTAGGTTTTTCAAAAAACTACGAGGTCTGATGGGGTAAGTCCTTATATCTTCATTTATGTCGGTCCTTAAATTACCCCGTACACGCTTCCTGGTGCAAGTGTCAACAAGGCAATGAGCAAAAGCCCCAGTACAACGGCCAAACGCATACCAAATGGAAGTGTCACTTCGCCAGTAGATTCTTCTCTTACGAAGTACATGGCGATGATGATTTTGAAATAATAATAAATCGAAACCGCCGAATTGATCACTGCCAGCACGATGAGCCAAGGGTATTTGGCAAACGCCGCTGTGAATAGGAAATATTTGCCAAAAAAGCCTGCCAATGGTGGAATACCCGCCAATGACAGCATCGAAAGTGCAAGTACGGCTGCGAGCAGGGGTTGGGATTTGCTCAAGCCATTGAATGCTGTGAAAGATCCGTCGCCTTTTTGTTCCGCCACGGCGATGTAAGCGCCAAAAGCGCAAATAGTCGCCAACGAATAGGTGAGCGTGTAAAAAAGCAGGGCTTGGTCAGCGCCTGCCGTGCCGATGGCCAACACGGCCAACAAAAGATAGCCCGCATGGGAAATGCTCGAGTAAGCCATCATCCGCTTGAAATCCGTCTGGAAAATGGCCGTCACATTTGCGAGCGTCATGGTCAGTGCCGCGATCATGGCGATTGGGACGCTCCAGAAACCTTCTGCCCCTGGGAATGCGAGGGCAAACAATCTGTAAAACGCCGCAAAACCAGCCGTCTTTACTACCGTAGCCATAAAGGCTGTGACCAAATTGGGGCTTCCCTGATACACGTCGGGTGCCCAGAAATGGAAAGGGACGGCTGACACCTTGAAACTCAAACCCATGATCATCAATAAAATACCCACTTTCAACATCCCTGGCAAGTGATCTCCATTTCCAATAGCCCGGCTGATGGAAGCAAGGTCAAAACTACTCGTAGCGCCATAAACCAGCGTCATACCAAAGAGCAATATGCCCGTGGCAAATGCGCCCATTAGGAAGTATTTGAGCGCAGCCTCATTCCCCGCACGGTCTTCGCGGCGGCTTCCAGCGAGCACATACAGCGGGATACTGAGGATTTCGATGCCTAAAAATAACATCGTCAGGTTGGTGAACGAGAACATGACCAATGCCCCGCAAAGACTGAACAAAATAAGGCCGTAATGATCGCCTAAGGTGGAATTCAGGTTGCGGAATCCCCAGCCGGACAGTCCAATGATAAGTGCAGTGGCAAGGATGGCAACGCCCGAAAAGGCATGCGCAAAAGGCATGAAACGGAACATGCTGGCGTATTCCTTGCCCCAACCAAAGCCATCACCGAATAAGTCGAAGCCCGTAGCGCCGAGCGCCAATAAGGTGCCCAGCAAAGCGAGCGGCTGTAGGAGACTGCGATGTTTGGTCAGCCCTGCAAAAAGAACGGCAATGGCCGTGAGGAAGAGTATGAGTAGTGCGGTCATGCTTGTTGGTGATTCGTTGATTTGGGGATTGGTGGACTGGTGATTGGTTTATTGGTGATTGGTAGATTGGTTTATTGGTGATTGGTTTATTGGTGATTGGTAGATTGGTTTATTGGATCGTTATTTTCTGTTTTTGAAATTCTACAACGTCGCCGGGGCGGAGTTTTTTGCGTTTTTGGGTTTCAACTTGGCCGTTCACTTTTAGTTCGCCGCTGGTAATTCGGACGTTTGCCTCGCCGCCTGTTTCGACTAGGTTTAGGACTTTTAAGAGGTTGTTGAGGGGGATATGGTCGTGGTCTTGAAGCTTAAATTCCATGTCAGGATTCATGTTTTTTGGAGTTTGGTTTTCCCATAAAGTAGAAAATCACCATTGCAGTGAAGAACACAAAAACAGCTGTAGCGATTTGGACGAACCAATTTATTTCAGGGTAGAAAAAAAACCGTACAGCGCTGGCAATGAATACAACCAGAGTAAATTTTAGAGATCTGAACGCAGCAATTTTCCACGGCATAGTATTTCGAATCTAATAAGCTTTACAATTGCACCGCCCTCAAAATCCGATCTACACTCCCATCGGTCAAGCCCAAAATAGATTGTGGGAAAAAGCCCAACGCGATCACCAACCCAGCTATGATGCCCAGCACCAAAAACTCCCTTGAATTCACATCTTCAAAGTTGGCCGTTTCTGGTTTGGCCTCGCCAAAAATCACGAGGCCATAAGCGCGCAGCATATACACCGCTCCGAAAATAATGGTCAAACCTGCCAGTACGCCCATCCAGAAATTGTAATTCCAAACACCGTTCAGCAACAGGAATTCGCCGGGAAAACCATTCGTCAACGGCACCGCCACGGAGCCCAGCACGATAATCATAAACAGCGTGGCAAACTTCGGTGCAGATTTGGAAATACCGCCCATGTCTGCCAAGCTGCGGGTTCCGAGGCGTCGTTCCAGCAAATCGACGAT
>JACMMM010000100.1 GCA_014379065.1 Saprospiraceae bacterium | reverse complement strand
GGTTTGATTTTTCGATTTTTCGATTGGCAACTGCGCCCTAATCGAATCAATCGAAAAATCGAACCAATCAAACATATCCCTTCGCCTGCAACCTAAACAACTCCGCATACTTCCCGCCCTTGGCCACCAACTCTTCGTGCGTACCCAATTCCAGCAATTCCCCGTGTTCCAGAAACAAAATCCGATCCGCCATGCGCACTGTAGAAAATCGGTGCGAGATAAGCACGGCCGCCTTGCCTTTCATCAATTCCGCGAAGCGCACAAACACCTCGTGCTCGGCGCGGGCGTCGAGCGCAGCGGTGGGTTCGTCGAGGATAATCAATTGAGCCTCACGCATGTAGGCACGGGCGAGCGCGACTTTTTGCCATTGCCCCCCACTGAGGTCTACACCGCCAGCAAAACGTTTTCCGAGCATTTGGCCATACTTCTTGGGCAGGGGTTCGATGACAGTATCGGCCAAGCTTTTGTGCGCAGAGTCTTCGATGCGGGGCTGGTTTTTGTTTTCCGAAATATTGCCGATAGCGATGTTTTCGCCAGCAGTAAACATGAATCGAACATAGTCCTGAAAAATGATTCCAATCTCGCGGCGCAAGTCCTCCGGATCATAATCGCAGAGATCAACGCCATCAAGCAGGATGCGGCCTTCATCGGGCTCGTAGAGGTGGGCGAGGAGTTTCACAAGGGTGGTTTTTCCCGCACCGTTTTCGCCTACAAGTGCGAGTTTTTCGCCGGGATGCAGGGTAAAACTCAAGTGGCGCAAAGCCCACACCTCCGTTTCTGGGTATTTGAAACCTACATTTTCAAACACAAAACCTTGCTGCATGGGGCGTGGAAATTTTCGCCCACCGACATGAGTTCCCGCAAGTGGCTTCAATTCCAAAAAGTCAAAGAGGTCTTGAAGGTATAGCGAAGTCTCGGCGATGCGCGAAAAACGGCTCACGATACCTTGCAGCAAGCCCTGCAAACGACTGAATGCCCCGGCCAAAAATGTAAGCGTGCCGACCGTGATTTGTCCAGCGATGGTTTGCCCAATTACGAAAACGTAGGCGGCGTAGTATGAAATCGTGCCAAGTGCAGAAAACAGCGCGCCCCAACCGGCGCGACGGAGCGCAAGTTTTTGATTTTCCAGAAAATAACGATCCGAAATGCTTTTGAAACGGGTGGCGATAAAGTCCTCAAGGCCAAAAATTTTAATCTCTTTGGCCGTCTCATTGCTCGCGCCGATATACCGGAGGTAATCAATTTCGCGGCGTTCGGGCGTCCAGGAGCGTGAGAGGGAGTAGGATTCCTGATTGAATTTCGTCTCGCCAACAAACGAGGGAATAACGGCGAAAACAAGAATCAAAAGAAGCCATGGATTGAAGGCAACCAAGCCTACAGCAAGGAACGCCACCGTGATAAGGTCTTGCGCCTGCGAAAGCACCATGCTCATCAGGGCAGTGCGCCCGGAGGTCTGCGTGCGGGCGCGTTCAAGTTTGTCGTAGAAGGTCGCGTCCTCAAACTGGTAAAGATCGAGCGTGGCAGCGTGGCGGATGATACGAACGGAGGAATCGTTGTTCACTAAATCGCCCAACAGGCTGTCAGTCAAAGTAATGGCTCGGTTGAGCAGGCTGGATAATACTGCAAGACCCAGTTCTATTCCCACCCAAAGCCAAAGCGGATTGGAAAGGTTGATTGCCACCGGATGCGCAATTTGTGCAATCACCTGATCAATAATTTCCTTGCCAACATAGAGCATGGCAAGCGGTACGGCGGCTTGCACAAGTCGCAGGGCCATGTTCCAAACCGTCAATTTTGGGCTAACCGCCCAAATCATCCGGAAGAAACGCGGGACGTTTCGAAGGGATTCAAATTGAGCAAAGAAGCCCTTTTTGTCTTTATTTTTCGTCATTTTGCCTTGTGGGTTGGCCGTGCGAACCGCCCGCCGATAGTTTTTATCTCTTGATAGCATCTTTCCTTTTTTCTCGAAGTGCGCGGTATCTTGGCGCAAAAGTCGTAACCAAACCCGTCTAGCATGAAAAAGTTGTTTCTTTTCTATCTTCCGCTCCTGTTTTTCTCAACGCAACTCAGCGCGCAGAAGCACAGCATTTCTGTTTTAACTGGCCCCAGCGCTATCTATTATTTGACTGATGACATTGAACAACGCGCTTACAAATCGCCCATAGGGTTTGATTTTGGATTGGATTACCTTCGAAATATCAATGCGCAATGGCAGTTCAAATTGGGAATTCGGTATTGTTTGTGGAAGGTGCCCAATTTGAATGGGCCGCTTCAATGGCCTTCAGAACACGACGGGAACGGCGGCTGGCAATACGACCCTTCCATCGCGCACTATCTGGTAACTGACTTTGACCAACAAGATGCATTTCAATTTCTTCCCGGTTTTCGCTGGCAAAGTAAAACGGAAGAATTTCATTGGATCGCTACTGGAGAATTTGGATTTAGCAATTTTATGAAAAATTCTGTAGGGATCAGCACTCGATTGCACCCTACTGCGGGTCTTGCTTTTGGCGGAGAATGGTCACTTGGTTCCAACTTAAAATTGTTTGCGCAACCGGGTGGGCGTATTATTTTTCGAGATTTCAAGCGAAAGAATACGCCTGAAAGCCATCTAATAAACCTGCAAGTAGAAATGGGCGCACGCCGCTCCTTCTAGAATTGGGGTAAAAAAACCTTTCAATATGAATTTTTTACAAAAGAAAATCCCGTGGGCAGGCCTGCTCTTGTTAAGCGCTCTAGCCGCTTGTTCCCCCAAAATTTCAGCTCCTTTTCCCGCCGAAGGAACGAAGGAGGGGAACCCGCCCGCCCCGGGCTTCAACGCCTTAGCCTCCGATGCCAAGGCCGTTGCTATCGCCGATGAGGTGATGCAGGTCATGGGAGGTCGGCAGGCTTGGGATGACACACGTTATATCTCCTGGAAATTCTTTGGCCGCCGTACGTTGTTATGGGACAAACGGGCCGGGATTTGCCGGATTGAATGGCTGAATAAACCCCAGAAAATCATCGTTAACCTAAACAACGGCACAGGTAAAGTCAGCCTTGGTGGTGTGGAACAGACTCACCCTGATTCGCTCGCTAAATATCTTGACATTGGCAAAAAAGTATGGATCAATGATTCTTATTGGCTCGTCATGCCGTTCAAACTCAAAGACTCCGGCGTGACCTTGAAATACCTTGGCGACGCTAAAACCGAGGCAGGTGAAACCGCAGATCTCATTCAAATGACCTTTGCAGGTGTGGGCGTTACGCCCGAAAACAAATACCATGTTTGGGTGGACAAAAAGACGCGACTGATAACACAGTGGGCGTATTTCACAAAATTCAGCGACGAAAAGCCCGAAATCGTAAACCCTTGGAGTGGTTACAAACGATGCGGAAAAATTCTGCTTTCGCCTGAACGGGGGAGTCGTGGTTCGCTCGAACCGCTGGAGGTTTTGGAGGTAGCAGCTCAAGGAGTTTTTGAGAAATTTTGATCGTAGTAATTAGAGGTGCGACTTGAAGCTGCACCCCGAATTTTGAGTTTAGTACGTCCCAGAGGTCTACCAAGATTTAGCCCCTCTGGGGCTGGATTAAGATCCGGGAGGATTCAAGTTTATCACATTGACCACATTTCATTCACGCTGCGTCCAATCATGTTTTTCCAATCTTTTTTTGGGTTTTCGCTTACTTTTTTAAGCAAGCTAAGTTGGCGCGGCGAAAACAGTTCTTCGGGCGATTGGCCTTTGCCAACCAAAGTATTTGCGCGCGAGGCTTGTAGTGAGGTCATCGGCACGAAGCGATACGCCGTTTGTGCGAGGTAATATTTTGGCTCGCGGTCGGAACGGAAGCCCTCGTTTTTGCTGCAAGCAGAAAAACTTTTAGGTTGGGTCAATTTTTCCAATTCCGTGCGACTTGTCACGCTTGGATCAAACTGAACTTTCACCACTTCCTTCCCATCTTGGTAGCCTGGTTCGGTTTCGATTACCCCTGAAATTGAGCCAAAAGCACCCTCGCCCGTCCAAAAACAATACATGGAGAAGGTAGCTGTTTGCAATCCTGCCTCACGGGCGGCGAGTTCTTCTTCCAAATGTTCGAGGTAACGCGGCACAATTACGCCAGTCAAATCCAAGGCGCGGCGCATCCCGTTTACCAGTTGCAAGGATGAATTAAAGTCGGGCATCCGAAGCACAACATCCTGATTGTTAGCACGAACGATGCGCACTACAGGGTTGTTCCAGGCGGGTTCGTCAAAAGTTTTAAGTGCTTCTGCATCCTTTCCTCCTTTGTTGTTAAAAATGCAGACGGGTACAAAATACGTCTCAATGGCCTCTACTATTAGCGGATGAGAAAGCGTGTTGTTCCCAAACCTTGTACAATTAGAACAGCCCGGCACTTCCTGAAAAAGAAGCAAAATAGGCTTGCCCGATTTTTGGGATTCGGCACGACCCGCATCAAGATCGCGCAGCCAGTGGACTTGGCCGAGTTCGGGCTGGTCTGGTGATTGGTTTATTTGTGACTGGCTGACTTGTGATTGGTTTATTAGTGATGGGTGATGGGTGCTTGTCACATTTTCGGGTGTTATGGTTTTTTGACTTTTCGGTATAAAAAACGCGGCAACCAAGGCTGAAAAAGAGAGCGTGATGAGCAAAAAAATGAGTTTCATATCTTATTTTACTGTTGGAATTAGTAATCAATCGAGGTTATTTCACGCAACGCCGCAACGTTTCTAAACATCCAGAACGTTTTGTCGTTGCGGCGTTGCGTGAAATAAATTTGCCTAGAAATGTAAACAATTCGGCAGCGTATGGCTTTTAGGGGTCAAACAAAATTTTAAAACATGGAATGGATCACCGATCCTGATATCTGGATTGCGTTCTTCACGCTTGTTGCGCTGGAAATCGTGCTCGGGATTGACAATATCATCTTCATTTCTATCCTCACCAGCAGGTTACCCGATAAACAACAAGCAAAAGGCCGTCGTATTGGCCTCTCTTTGGCCATGTTGACACGCATCGCGCTGCTTTTGTCATTGGCCTGGTTGATGAAACTCACTGCGCCTATTTTGGTTGTTGGAAGCAATGAAATCAGTGGCCGAGACCTTATTTTATTACTCGGAGGTCTTTTTTTGATGTACAAAAGTGTGAAAGAAATCCACGCAAGGGTGGAAGAGGCCGACAAACCGCTCAAAAATGTCCGCAAGGCGAAGTTTTCTACCATCATCGCGCAGATCGTTTTGGTGGATATAGTGTTTTCGCTCGACTCGGTCATCACGGCAGTAGGCATGGTGGATCAAATTGGGGTTATGGTCGCCGCTGTGATTGTGTCAGTGGGCGTGATGATGCTTGCTGCTGAGCCTATCAGTAAATTTGTCAACCATCACCCTGCGGTGAAAGTGCTGGCACTGGCTTTCCTCATCATGATTGGGGTAGCGCTTATCGGGGAAGGGCTTGGGTTCCATATTCCGAAGGGCTATATTTATTTTTCGATGGCTTTTTCTGTGGCAGTTGAATTTGTCAATATTCGACTCAAAAACCATTCTGGGTCTTCTTGAAAATCTGCTGTTGAGCACGTTTTTTTGCTCAAAGGAGCATTTTCGGAAATTTAAAATTCGCCACCCAACAGGTATCTTATTTTTGAGGTTAAACAATGGCCTATGAAATATTTGTTCCTCTCCCTTTTTGTGAGTCTTTCTGTTTCACCCGCATGCTCACAAGTCGAATTCGCTCCCGCTGGGGCTGAGTGGTACTATCGGTACAATCCCGGTTATTTCACAAATAATTCAGGAGGATTTTCTCACTCCCAGTACGTTGCCGATACCTTGCTGGAGGGTCGGGTGTGCAAGCAGATTTGCTCCACGAATTTCATTTACCCTGTGTCTGTAGTCCATTGCGGTACCCACTCTACCATTGGTTATATCTACCAAAGCGGCGACTCTATTTTCAGATACGAGTCCTACCCTACGGGCCATTTTACATTGCTATTTAGAAACAACTTTCAATTGGGCGATACCTTCCAAACGGTTTATGGCAGCCATTGGGTTGTCAATGAAATTATGGCGTTGAATCTCAATAATTCCATCGTTCATCGTTTCCGATTAGACGACATTGTGGGCGGTGGCTCTACCTATATTTATGACCTTTTTGGCCCAGAAACTGGGATTTTTGATCATCTTCCGGGAGAGATAGCAGATGCTCCTACACTAGATCTGCGTTGTTATACCGATGCGAATTTTCCCCAAGTAAATCTGACAACCGAAGCTTGCGACGCTATCCTACAATCGCCAGAGCCTAATTTTTTGGTGATAATCTATCCAAATCCCGCGCACGATTTCATGGACCTGATGTTTAAAGGATTCTTGTCAGAACCGCCCAATATCAAGGTGTGGGATTCCTTAGGGCGTATGGTACTGGAAGAGCGCTTTGACTATGGACAACAGCGGCTAAATGTGCGCAATCTGCCATCGGGCCTATATCAGCTTACTGCTGAGGTCGCTGGAACAGTCGTTGAGCAAAAATTTGTCAAATACTGACACGAGCGGTCAATCTTTGCGGGCACGAAAAAATGCTTGTCTTGATGAAAAAATCATTTGTTGTGGTTCCCGCGATGCTTTGTTTCGCGCTTTCTCTCCTCTCATTTTTACCCGCCCCCGCCTGCCAAGCCATGGCGAGCTTCCCGCAAAAAAATATCACGCTTGACGACTGTTTCACATTTTTCAAATTCTACCCCAAAACAGACGACAATTTCCAATACCTCCAAGATGGGGCGCACTACGTCGAAGCCGATCACGATGGGGTCTTGCACATCCGCGAAGTACGCAATGAAAAATCAGACTCGACCATTGCGCTTGAACTTCCTGACGAAGCGAGGGGGTTTGACCAGTTTGACTTTAGCGAAGACGGGACAAAACTCTTGATCCGTGCCGAGACAGAACCAGTTTATCGCCATTCGGTACTTGCCAATTATTACCTGTACGATTTCAAAAACAAGCAGGCTGAACCAGTTTTTGAAAAAGGTAAACAACAGTTTGTGACCCTTTCGCCTGATGGCGCCCACTTGGCTTTTGTATTTGGAAACAACCTGTACGTCAAGGATTTAACGACCAAAAGCATCATTCAAATCACCCGAGACGGAGCACCCAACAACATAATCAACGGCCTGCCTGATTGGGTGTACGAGGAGGAGTTCAGTCCCGTAGACGGCGAGGGCATGGTGGCCACGCGCTGGAGTCCTGATGGCACGAAGCTGGCTTTTATTCGCTTCGACGAAACAGAGGTGCCGGAAATGCCCCTCACTTGGTATGAAGGCGGGGTGTATCCAGAGCGCAGTAGCTTCAAGTATCCAAAAGTCGGCGAGGCCAATTCGGTGGTGAGTGTCCACCTTTACGATATGACTACTCAGGAAATGCTGGGGAAATTGATGGGCCTCGAACCCAGTGATTATTGCCCTCGCATTAACTGGACAGAGGACAATCAATTGGTTATGACGCGCCTGAATCGTCGCCAAGACACGCTCGACCTGCTTGTGGCACTGCCTGATCGTTCGATTTATGTTCAGGAAGACCAAACAAATTGGGTGCCTACACGATTGCTTTTGGAAGAAACCGACCCGGCATACGTGGAAATCGAGTCGGAGAATAAACTGGTTTTTCTGAAAGACAAGCGCCACTTTTTGTGGATGAGCGAGCGCGATGGGTGGCAGCATATTTATCGTTACAATATGGCTCCTCCCTCCGTTGGAACTGGCTTGAAACCGGGCCCAATTGCGCTAACCAAGGGTAAATTTGACGTGACGGCTTTCTATGGCGTGGACGAAAAAAATGGCAAGTTTTATTTTCAAGCCGCTACCCCAACACCGCTTGATCGTCAAATTTGGGAGGGTGATCTAAATGGCGGCGACGCTCGTTTGCTCACGCCACCGAATGGTACGCACGATGCAGCGTTCAGTCCGACGTTTGATTACTTTACCCATATTTGGTCGAACGCCAACACGCCTCCTGTGATAAACATTTGCGACCGAAACGACGACACCATCCGGGTTCTCAACAAGAACGAGCGCGTGCGAAAACTGCGACAGGAATATGGTTTTGCACAAAAGGAATTTTTCCAATTTCCTCTAGCCGACGGGACGGTTTTAAATGGCTGGATGCTACGTCCGGCTGTGCTGGATACGCTCAAAAGGTATCCAATTTTGTTCGACAATTATGGCGGTCCCAATTCTCAAACCGTTCAAAACCAATACGATGGCTACATGGGGAGTTGGCATCAAATGCTCGTGCAAAAAGGATATATCGTAGTCAGCGTGGACAATCGCGGCACAGGCGCACGGGGTCGGGATTTCAGGAAATGTACCCAACTCCAGCTCGGCAAACTTGAAACCGAAGACCAAATCGCTGCCGCCCGCTATCTTGGTTCGCAGCCCTGGGCCGACCCGAACCGAATCGGTATTTGGGGCTGGAGTTTTGGCGGCTATCTTAGCACTTCCTGTATTTTGAAAGGTGCAGATGTATTCAAAATGGCGATGGCGGTAGCGCCTGTGACCAATTGGAAATGGTACGATTCAGCATACACGGAACGATACATGCACACCACCGCCGACAACGAAAAAGGATATGAGAACAATTCGCCGCTCAATTTCGCAAGGCTTTTACGCGGTGATAATTACCTCATTTGCCACGGTGTCACCGACGATAACGTGCATTGGCAGCAAACGGTGGAAATGATCAACGCGCTCATTAAAGCCAACAAACAGTTCGAGACTTACTACTACCCCAATCGGAATCATGGGATTTATGGGGAAAATGCTACGAAGCACCTGTTTACTAAGTTGACGAATTTTGTGTTGGAGAAACTTTGAGCATCTAATTTTCAGTAAAAACCCGTAGTTTTGAAGTCCAAAACGGCATATCCAAATGAATTTATTGCCAAATGCGGAATTCGCCTTTATCCCAATGGAAAAGTTGGTGGATTACGCACTCAATCCAGATCATGAATCAAGAAATTAAACTGCTGGATACGGTCGCTCTACTTAGAGCCATGCCGAATGAAAACCTCAAAAAAGGTCAAGTCGGTACAGTCGTTGAGGTGTTCAACGATGAAGACTTTGAAGTTGAGTTCGTTGACAAGCAAGGTCGAACAATCGCAATGCTCCCACTTAAAAGCACAGATTTACTTGTGTTACAATATGAATTGGAACGTGCCTAACTAAATTTGGCCCATCATTATATAAAAAGAGGATGTCGCACTTGTTGTCGTGACGTCCTCTTTTTATTTTTACTTCCAAAATACATCCCATGCAAACCTCGCCACAATCCCCGCTACGACCACGATAAAAACCTTACGAATGAACGCATTCCCGCGCAGCACGGCCATGCGGCTACCAAGATATGACCCGGCCACATTGCAAGCCATCATCGGAAAGGTGAGGTGAAACAACACATATTTGTGCATGAGGAAAAAAATGAGCGAAGAGGCGTCCGCAACCACATTGACAATTTTGGAAATGGCTGAGGAGGAGAGAAAACTGTACCCGATGACGCTCACAAAGCCAAATACCAGTAAACTTCCCGTGCCTGGGCCGATAAATCCGTTGTAAAAACCCAAAGTTGCTCCTATGCCCGCCGCCCACCAGCCCAGTTTCTCCGGTGCGACATGGAAATGCTCCTTGTGGCCAAAATCTTTTTTTCGATAGGTATAAATGGCAATCGCCACAATGAGAAAAAGGATGATTGGCTTTAAAACGGAGGAAGGGAGTAGACTTTGCAACGTAGCCCCAAGATAAGAAAAAACAGCAGCGGGTATTCCTGCATAAAGCACTGTTTTCCAAGGGATTTTTACACTCCGGGCATAATTCCAGGCTGCCACCGAGGTGCCTACCGCCGATGCCAAGCGGTTGGTTCCGATGATATTTGGCACCGGAAGTTGAGGGTATAACACGAAAAATGCGGGCACCTGCACCAGCCCGCCACCGCCCACGATGCTGTCAATAAATCCGGCGAGAAAAGCAAAGGCGCAGAGAAGGTATAGTTCCATAATATAGCCCGCAAGAATACGCCGAAACATCCATTTGGAATACACTGGGGCTTTTAACGTGCAATCACAATCTTTTTTACTGTTCGGCTTTTGCCATCATTGATTTGTAGCGCGTATACGCCCGCAGGCAAATCACCGACCTCGAAAGTATAGTTTACCCCCGTTTGCACATTTTCCACTTGACGCAATGCCTGCCCATTTTGGTTGAAAAGAATGGCCGTCATATTGCTGCTGAAAGAGGGCACCAAATAGAGATAGAGCTGCTCGCTGGCTGGGTTCGGAAAGGCTTTGAAAAGAATTTCGTTTTCCAGATCGTTCACGCTGGTATAGACGACTACGGGTTCATTGATGGCGTTGTGTCCAGAGTTCGGGCCGGTATTTCCCATTTGCAATTTGCCAAAAAACTTGGGCCCCAACACATAGGGATAGACCGGAATCTGCGCCGCGTCAATAGTCGTAAAATAAGCATACGTGCCATTGGGGTATTCCGGGGTTACACAAAATCGGCCATTCCATTCGTCCAGATCGCCCAATCCAGTCACATATTCAAAGTCTTCGACGTAGGCCCCCAAGGGGTAAATCACCAAGGCTGGGCCATAAAGCGAGGCTGGCAACTGAGTGCCATTGGGCAGCGTGTTTCGTTGGGTGATGCTCCGCAGACGGTAACTGCTGCGCATCCTTTTGATATCACCAGAGCCGTCAACATTGGCAAAAGCATACGCCCCGTGAATCGGGAAACCATCGAAGGCAAAGCCGATAATCGGAGCGTGTTGGCTGCTGTCCGTGTCGTCGTACAGGCAGGTTGGGTTCACATGCAGGTGGTATTCGTGCGTGTTGTTGGGGTGTCCGAGGCAGGGGTCGAAGGTTTCCATTTGGAGGTGCTCGAAGTAGAACGCGTTCTGAAACCATTTCCCGGAATCTTGCCAAGTCTTGGCATCCTTCGGGTTGTAAATAGACACACCGTTGGTCCAGATGCCGATGTGGCCGTAAGGCGTATTGATTTTATTCCCCGTGTTTTCCTCAGGGTGGAGCGTTATTTTGAACACATAGTTCTGCGCTTCGGGCGACCATGGATTGTTCGGCCAGTCATAACCCACGGGCGTCCAATCGGCCACGTCGTTTGTGCTGATGTACACATTGTTGCTGGAATATTGCACCTGTTGCACGTTCGTGGGGATACCCGCAAAGCCGGTCGTGCCGGAGTTGTTGATGATCCAGGAACTGATGGCAGGATTGGTTTGGGCGGCCAAAAGGCCGGAAAAGGCGAGTAGAAAAATCGAGAGCGATAGGCGCATGGGCAGATTGAAGATTGGTGGACGGGTGAGACGGAACTTTTAGACCGGAGTTTATTTTATGTCAATCTTTGATCAAAAAAGGCCTTCAAAAAACAATCTCCACCGTGCAACGGAAGGCTTCATAAATGGTCTTTTGCCAGCCGAAAGTTGAATTGCAAGATTTCGCGTCACCTTTGAGCACAAACAATCAAATATCAAAGTAGAAACAACATGAGAAAACATTTGCCCCATTGCCTGTTCATGGCAGTTATCCTACTATTTTTGAATACCGCACAAAGCCAAAACACCATTCGCGGGCTTGTGCAAGACTCCAAAAACCAGGCACTCTCCTCCGCTACAGCCTTGCTCCGTCAGGCAAAAGATTCTTCTCTGGTAAAAGGTGTTATTTGCAATGACCAAGGGGGCTTTTTATTCGATGCTGCGCCCGGCAATTATTTTGTCGAAATTAATCTGCTAGGCTATTCCCCTGTTTTTTCCAAATCCATTACCGTCAGTGGCAACGAAAGCCTTACCGACCTTGAGAACATAACCCTAACCGAAGATGCCACTGTGCTCAATGAGGTGGCCGTAGTGGCAAAAAGGCCGTTTTTGGAACAAAAAATTGACAGAACGGTCGTCAACGTCGCCAACTCGATCACCAATGCCGGAGGCAATGCACTCGAAGTATTGCAACGCTCACCTGGCGTGCAAGTGAATCGCCTGACTAGAAGCATTTCCCTGTTGGGAAAGGAAGGCATTGTGATCATGATCAACGGGAAAATCTCGCGTTTACCCTCCGATGCGGTCGTGCAGATGCTGGAAGGCATGAACGCCAACAACATTGACCGCATTGAACTCATCCACACGCCGCCCGCCAATTTTGAGGCACAGGGCAATGCGGGCATCATCAACATCGTGCTAAAAAATACCGGAGAAGAAGGGTTGAACGGCGGTTATTCTGCTAATGCCGGTTATGGTCGCGGTGAAAAATATGGTGCGGGTGCCTATTTCAATTACCGCAAAAACAAGGTCAACTGGTTTGGCAATTACGATTACAATTTTGACCTAAACCCACAGGTTTTTACCAATTACCGGGGCGTGCAACAGGGCAGCGATTTTCTCGAAACGGAAACCTACAGCGACCGACCGCACACGCCGACCTCTATGCAAAATGCGCGGCTCGGCGCCGATTTTCAGATCTCTAAAAAAACAGTCATTGGTGTTCTGGGTACTTTTTTTGACCGAAACTGGTACATGGAGGCCGAAAACGACATAAAATATTCCAGAAACGGCGCGATTGAAACCCAGCTGAGCATGCCGAACTCGGAGACCAATCACAGCCAGTCTTTTGCCGGAAACCTCAATTTGACGCATCAGTTTTCCAAAAATCAATCCCTCAACCTGGATGCCGACCTAATTCAATACGACGTTAACAACCCAAGCAATTACGACATCCAAAACGTGGGCGCTACGGGGAACATTACGCCGCAATACGAGCTACGCATCGGCAAAAAAACGCCCATCAGCGCGGCTGTGGCAAAAGCAGATTATGTGGTAAGTTTTGGGAAAAATCAAACACTGGAAACCGGTGCGAAGCTCACTTCTATGCGTTTTGACAACGATGTGCGCGTAGATAGCCTCCCACCCAATCAGGATTGGATCGTACTACCCGAACTTACTTCGGTTTTTCATCTCAACGAGGATGTGGTCGGTGCCTACGCGACTTTTTCCAGCAAAATCAACGCAAAAACGGACTTCAAAGCGGGGCTTCGTTATGAATACACCAAAACAAACCTTGGGTCGGACGCAGAACCAGATGTCGTTGACAGACAATATGGCTCGTGGTTTCCAAGCGTTTTTGTTACCCGAAAACTGAGCGAAACCCAAAGCCTCAATTTTTCCTACAGCCGCCGAATCAGTCGCCCGCAAATCAGGTGGCTAGCACCTTGGTTGATTTTCTCGGATCCGACCACCGTAGAGGGTGGCAACCCTGCCTTGCAACCCTCATTCACCAATGCTGTAAAATTGGATTATGGTTTCAAATCATGGAAGTTTGGCGTGGCGTACAGTCTTGAAAACGACCCGGTAAGTTTTGTTCCGACGGTGGACGCACAAACCAACCGACAGGTGAACAAGCGCCAAAATTTGGGCAACCAAAAAACAGCCAGTGCTAATTTGTACATACCGTATCACCCGATCAAGTGGTGGCAGATGCAGAATAATTTGTATGTCCATTCAACCGAAATCAACTTCGAATTGGAGGGACGAAAAATCCAACTCAGCAACCTGACCTACGGTTTCAACTCGACGCATACGTTCACATTGCCCAAGAAATTCACGCTCGAAGTTTCGGGGAATTACGATTCTCCAGGTTATTGGGGCGTAGCAAAATGGGCCGCTACAGGCTCGGCCAACGTGGGCATTCAAAAAGATTTTGGCGAAAAATGGGGCAAGCTCCGCTTCAACGCGAGCGACCTTTTTATGTCCACAAATTGGTACGGCAATACCAATCAGCCCGAAATAAACCTGATGGTCAGGCAGTCTTACCAAATGGCGGAACGCACGTTCATGCTTTCTTGGACGAATACTTTCGGGAATAAAAAATTGAAATCGGCTCGGCAGAGGCAAACGGGCTCGGCGGAGGAGATGCGGAGGATATAGGAATATCGAATGTCCAACAAGGAATGTCCAATTTCCAAGTAGGAGCAGTGCTTGGCTACTCACGTTGACAAGCCTGAATTACCCCGCCAATTTCAACTGGTTATTGGTGGTAGGGCTCAAAGAAGCATTCGGGCCTTCATTCAACACGTGAGCAGCGTTGAAGATTAAATTTCCAATGTCAAAACTGCATAAAGCTGCCCATAATAAACCAGGATCATTTCTTGACAAGAAAAATAAAATTGGCGTCCAAATTGTGTCTGTTTCCGAAAAAACCGCTTCTCGGTAAAGGATTGATTCTTGCCTTTAAGACTCCGCTGTTGATTTCTCCCAAAAGCACAATTTCATCTGTTTGAAAGTCTTTCTTTTTTAAATTGTCAATAATTAACTTTGTAAAAGGCGAAATACCCTCGCTGGAGGTTCCTGTTGTAACTACGCCCAATCCTGCTGTCAGATAAAAATAACCTGGTCTGTAAAGCATTAGAGATTGTATGAACTCTTCTTTATTGAGCTGGCTTGTAGGATTCCAACTAGGCCGTGTTTTAAGCATTGCATCTCCAAAGTAGCTGCTGTAACAAGCGTCCAAAATAATCAGTGTATGGTTGCAATTACTGCCCAATAGTTCTTCTCCCAGAATACTATGGCTAATTTGGGTTGTATCCGCTTCATCTTCTTTATTAATTTGACCTCCTTTTAATAGAATATAGCCAATACTGTCTTGTTTACTAAGGTAGCCATGGCCTGAAAAATAAACGAGTAGATGGTCGTTGGGGCCGTATATTTTTTTCCGGTATTTCCTTAGGGCAATCATCATTTCCGATGCAGTGGGATTATTAAATACTTCCGTCTGGAATCCGTATGTTTTACTCAATATTGTTTGCAGGGAATCGGCACTGCTGAGGCTATTTAACAGTTTTCCTTCTTTGTAATCATCCACTGCAAATAATATAGCATAAAAGTTGATGTTCCGATCGGGAGTATAGTCTACCTTCAGGACGACTGTTTTTGAAACGCCATATTGATTGGTTACTTCTGCAAATATTTCATTCCGCCCTTCTTTAAGCGGGACGCTCACAGAGAGTATATTATCTTTAATGACCGAAACATTCGGCAGTTTCAGGTTATTAAGAAATATACGCACTTCTGTTAGCAGATATTTGGACGTGATCCTAGCTTTCAAGGAAAGGCTGGGCATGGAAGTTTTTGCACCCGGTGGCTCGATCCAAGCGACAACAGGCGCGTCGGGGTGTTTGGCCAGATCAGAAAAAGTCAGTTCATGATTGGAAAGGTTAATTAACGTTTTACTGTGCTTCGCATCGAAACCCTTCATAGGCACATAGTTTGTGCCTGTTTTATATCCAATAAAGGGCAATCCCGTAGTATTGGCGTTGTATTGTCCGGAGGCGGAAATGGCGGAAAAACTTTTGCCGCTAGAATACATAGACAGCAAGGGTTCAGTTTTTTCCGGCGTCCAGACTTTTATTACCCTATCGCTTCCAAGCGATACAAGCATTTTCTGAGTTGGAGAAAACTTCAAACTCCATATATCGCTGGTATCAGAATTTTGAGCGGTAAATAACAGTTTTTCATCGGCGATATTCCAGATAGTTATTTTGCCTTTTTCGTCTCCTAGAGCAATTAATGCACCGTCTTGTGAAAACGCTAATACTGGGTGCGGGCCGGAATTGCTCGGAATCTTCTTAATGATTTTACCTGACGTAATATCCGTAATCGTAATCCAGGTTGTTTTATCTCCACTGGCATAACTGTTAATGGCCTGAGAGCAAGCATGATATTGACCGTTTTTAGAAATACTGACGCTATTTGTCGTCCCGATCATTTTCAAATGAAGGTTGGGATACATTGCAATCAGTTCGCCGGATTCATAGTTGTAGTCATATGCTCTGTCCGTATCCGCAATACGAAGGGTATGATCGTCCAATATAGTACATCGGCAATCATTGAGTCCAGAGCGCTGGATTGGCAGGGTTTGTTTGCTGTTTGATTGGAGGTTCCATGCAGTGACATTGTTTGAACCCATAGAGCAGGCAATCAAAAAACGACCATCAGCGCTGAATATCAGACTTCGTGGTAGAATACTCAAAGAATCAACTAAAAGTTGTATAGGAGGATTTTTTTCTGAAATGTCCAAAATAATAAGGGAGCTTTTTCTCCTGCCAACATAGCCAGTTATTGCAGCCAAATAAGCACCGTCCGGACTAAAGGTTATGACTCCGATTTGTTGTTGTGGTTGTATTGACCATGTTTTTGCCTTCTCCCCTTCCTGTAGATTCCACAGATCGACCGTATTGCCTCCCCATATTACTGCCAGTTGAGAGCCATCGGGACTAATATCCATGGACGGAATATCTATATAATTACTGGGTTTTACCAGTAATTTATAGGACTGGCTTCTCCCGATGGTTAAAAAAGCAACCATAAGGAAGAGTATTAATAATTGGCGCATGGTGTTATTTTTTTGTGGCTTGGGGTAGAAACAGATAATCGGCGGCAGATTCGTGCCGCCGAAACAAACCAGACCGGAATGCAGGAGCGATGCCTAAGTCAGCAATCGCACTGGTAAGCGATTTGAAGTCAACCGCAGGTATTTTCTTTCGAGCCAGTTGTTCAAGGGCGGAGGTAAATATGGGTAAAAGTAGAGCGTTGTCTGCAACTGCCTTCGAATCTTGATATCCACCGCTGATAAAAAGGCCGAAAGGTTTGACGATCAATGTTTCAGCAATATTTATGTCAGGTGCTAATTTAACCCTTGGGGGTTGTGGCTGGTCAATCGCATCCCCTTCCAGCGAAGTTGGTGCATAAGGCACATCCATCAGCAATAATTGGTGCTTACAATTGATTTTGGCTACTTGATCGTCGATAAATGTGCGGTAACGCAAATAAGTGTTCATGCCCCCATCGCCTAGATTTCCTTTTGTGTCGTTCAGAACCATATACCCGATCCCCTCATCATTTATCCCGTACCCGGCAAAGAGTAAAAGTAAGTGATCGTTGCTGCCGAATGATCGTTGTTTATAGTCTCGAAGTTTATCGAGTAGCATTTTTCTGGTGGGGTTAAGTACCAGGTCAACGCTGTATCCGTATTGTTTTTCAAGTAATAAACGCAGGTTTTTAGCAGATGCTTCGAGCTGCGGTTTGGCAGGCCAGATCAGGGAATCCTGATATTGAGCGCCCACAAAAAGCAATGCGTAACTCTGTACACGCGGCGAATATTCGATTATCGCATCAAAAGGCTGAGACATGCCATTGGCGTTGCTCAGGCTTACCGCAAAATGGTTTTTGCCTTCTTTAAGCCTAAAAGCGCATTGGCATTCAAATTGGTAGTTAAGCGTGCAGGGTAAACGTTTTTGGTTCAATAAAACGGTAAAATCATCATTGATTTTGGAATTGGAATAAACCTTAAAAGTTACAGCAATAGAATCCGTTTCTGATATAGCGGGAGGCCGCTGGGTCCATGTTATGTTTGGCCCTTCGGAATCCCGTGGCAATTCTTTGTTAAAATTATTGCTCTGTAGGGCGAAAATGCCCGGGTCGATGCCTTTCTTAAAGGAAGACTTGTCTTGGTTTTCCATGAGGTAATTAAGGGCGTTGGTGGTTGAAAGGTATTGTTTATCAGGCGTAAGTGCCAACCAGTCAAGCCCCCCCCTGAAGCTGTACAGAAAAACCAATGCATTATTTCGGTTAACGGACCAGATGCTGACATACTTGTCCTTGCCGCCGCTGGCCAGAAAACGACCGTCTGGGCTAAAACAGATTTGCGTTACTTCATCTTTAGAGCCGGAATATGTACGGACTTCGCGTTGGCTTTTTGCATTCCATAACCGGATGATGT
>JACMMM010000099.1 GCA_014379065.1 Saprospiraceae bacterium | reverse complement strand
GCCAAGGGTATAAGCAATATGTTGGTTTTCAATGACCTCATCAAAAACGCCGCCGAAATCGAAACTGACGCTGCCGTCTCTTGCCGCCATGGTAAAGGTGAAATTTCCACCTTTGCGCAGATCATTGACGGCTTTGGGCGTGTGCCAATCGTCGGAGGCATTGTTCCAGTTTTGGATGTGTTCGGCTTCCGTCCAGAGGCGCCAGACTTTTTCGATGGGGGCGTTCACGGTGGTTTCCACGGTGATGGCGGTTTTTGCATCCGCAGGCGCTTCCGTCAGTTTTGCGATTTCGATTTTCCGCATTTTCATCATGGCTGCCATGGCTCGTTGCGCCACCGCCGGATTCGGATCGCTCAGTAGGCGGGGAAGGATTTCGGGAGTGATCTGCCAGGACACGCCGAATTTGTCTTTCAACCAGCCGCACTGGCTCTCTTCACCACCGTCGGCAGTCAGTTTATTCCAGAAAAAATCCACTTCCTCTTGTGTCTCACAATTCACGACGAAGGACAGGGCCTCATTAAACGTGAAAGGCTGGTCAACGCCGCTGTCCATGGCCATGAAGGTCTGTCCGTTGAGGGTGAATTGGGCGTGTTTGACCTGAGATTCCGGTCGAGGTTCGCCGGCTTCATAATGCATGATTCCTTTGATGGAGGAGTCGCTGAACAAGGAGGTATAAAATTGAACCGCTTCTGTTGCCCTGCCCTGCTGCGGGCCACAGAACATCAACAGAGGTGTGAATTTTTGCCCGACATCTTCTATTTTCCCAAGCGAGAGCTGCCAGGAAAGCCCGTACCGGTCTTGTACCCAACCGTACTTAGCACTCCAAGGGTATTGCTGTAGCGGCATCATCACCATGCCGCCCTCGGCGAGTTTTTGCCATGCCGAATCCGTTTCGGCTTCCGTTTCGAAAACGACGTAAAAAGAAATGGTGGGATTGAGTTTGAACTGCGGGCCGCCATTGAGGGCGCTGAATTTTTGCCCGTCGAGCGAGAAGCTTTTCACCAGCACTGCGCCTCCGGTCCGGAGTTCATCGCCGGTTTGCGCATTGTTAAAAACGGAGGTGTAGAAATTGGCGGCTTCTTCAGCCTGATGGTCGAACCAGAGGAACGGGTTGATCTTTTGCATGTTTGCCATGATTCTTTTATTTGGTTTGATAAAAAACTTGTTGCAAAGATGCGGTGATTTTAAAACAAAATGTAGTGTAATACCGACAGATTGGTGGGGGGATTGCGACAGCACTGCTATTCCTTTAGACGAATAATGATTTGACTTTTCAACTGCTCAGACAGCCAAAAACCATGTTGTTCCAATTTGACTAAAACCTCCTTACCCGATTTAATCAATCCTTCTTCTTTGGCTTTTACAATGATTCCGATGGTCCCTGTTACTTTTAAGCCAAGCCTTTTTGCCACTGCCCGCCCTTTATTCTCGTCGATGATGATCCTGCTGCCGGGATTTTCAAGCGCCAATGCGATGCACTTGCTTCTCCCGGGTCTAATTCCAATTGGAGGATCTGAAATTGCTTTTGATCATATTGTGTGGACACTTCTACCCATGCTGGTAGATCGGCAAGGATTTCTCCTCTTACAATATCTGTAATGGAAACCTTTTCATAAAGTTGCTGCAACAATTCCAACTCCCCTATTTCAACCAATGCAATTATTGGACTGGCATCCGCTATGACAAGTAAGTCAGGCATTGGCAATGTCGTCTTCTATTTCTTTGATATTATACTGAAAAACAGAGACTTTGTATTTGCCCAGCATCTCTATGAACGCTGGTTTGGATAGTCCAACCATTACAGCCCCTTGCCCTGTGGAGATCAGGCCTTCATCAAACAGCTTAGCTGCTAAAAGCATGCTTAGCTCGAAGTCACTGATTTTCAAGCCATCAGGAAGGTTTATCTGAATACTCATGATTTTTAAGTCTTAATAATTGGGATACATTTTAAAACTGCCCTAAAAGTACAAAATTCAAGGGATTATGACAAATAAGCGAATTGGGTGAAAAGGAAATAAGTTGGATTTTACCCCCAATAATGACTTGCATAATCGGTATTCTATCCATTGTTATTAGTTTGCAGGAGTATTTTTTTGATCAGGACAATTTGCCCCAAATGGTAATGCGTATGTTCAATAATGCCGTGAAGATTCCTGTAGTAATTTCCATATTTCTGATCCGAAAAGTCTTCCCAAAGTTTGTGCTCGGACAATTGTTCGACCAGGCAGGCAAAGTCTTCGGCATCGGTCCAGGTTTTGTCCAGCATTTTTTCCCAGTCTGCCTGCGCGTGAATCGGCGGATGGTCAAAACTGTAGATATCCTTGGCATCGAGGGGTCCGCCACGCAAGACTTTCAGGACGGCGTCGACAAAATAATTCGTGTGGAAAACAAGAGTCGCAATGGTATTAAACTCATAAACCTGCGTGGTAGCCTGTTGCCAGCTGAGGTCCGCCAGGGTATCTTTAAGATTTACGGAAGTCCAGTTTCCGCCGAAATG
>JACMMM010000098.1 GCA_014379065.1 Saprospiraceae bacterium | reverse complement strand
GAATCCTACGACAATGCGGGCCTCATCGTGGGCAACCCGGAGACCAAAGCAAGCGGGGTGCTTTTCTGCCTTGATTCCACCGAAGCCGTCATAGAAGAAGCCGTTGCCAAGGGCTGCAACCTCGTGGTAGCGCATCACCCGATTGTGTTCCGGGGACTGAAACGATTCAACGGTGCCAACTATGTCGAGCGGACAGTCATGCAGGCAGTGCGGCACGACGTGGCCATTTACGCCATTCATACGAACCTGGACAATGTGTACCACAAAGGCGTAAACGCCAAAATCGCAGAGAAAATCGGGCTTTCGGACACGCGCATCCTTGCGCCAAGGCCCACGGATTTTGAAATCGGAGCGGGCTTGCTTGGCAATTTGCCTGCGCCTATGGGCGAATCCGAATTCCTTCAGCACCTCAAAAAAACGTTGAAAACCAGCTGCATTCGCCACACCGCCCTGCGGGGAAAGCCCGTGCGCAAAGTGGCAGTTTGTGGGGGTGCTGGCAGTTTTCTCTTGTCAGAAGCGCTCCGCGCCAAAGCCGACGCTTTCGTGACGTCCGACTTCAAGTACCACGAGTTTTTCGATGCCGAGGGCAAGTTGGTCATTGCCGATGTGGGCCATTATGAGAGCGAGCAATTTACCATCGAACTTTTGCGCGACATTGTGCAAGAAAAATTCCCTACTTTTGCGCTCCATTTGACAAGCCTGAACACAAATCCGGTTTTTTATTGCTAAAAGCCACCTCAACATTCTCAACACCTCAACACCTCAACATCACAATAGAATGGCCGTAGAAGCATCCATTGCCGACAAACTCACCATGCTGTGGAATTTGCAGCTAAATGATTCACAACTTGATGAAATCCAAATCCTCAAAGGCGAACTCCCCATGGAGGTGGCCGATTTGGAAGACGAAGTAGCGGGCCTGGACACCCGTATCAAAAAAATGAAGGCCGTGCTCAAAGAAAGTGAGCAGGAAATTTCCAAGATGCAAACCTCTTCCAAAGAGGCCGACACGAACATCAAGAAATACCAGAAACAACTTGAAGAGGTAAAAAACAACCGCGAGTACGAAGCCCTGCAAAAGGAAATCGAACTGGCAAAACTGGACATCCAGCTCTCCGAAAAGCGTGTGCGCGAAGCGAAAACTGGCTTGGACGGCAAAAAAGAAAGCCTTGCCATCGCAGAAGCCAAATTCGAGTCCAAGCAAAAAGAACTCGAAGCCAAAAAGGTAGAACTACAAGGTGTGATCGAAAAAACGGAGAGCGAAGAAAAGCGCTTGCGCAAACAAAGCGACAAACTGCGCGAAGGCATCGAAGCCCGCCTCATCAATGCTTACGACAAAACCCGGCGCACTTACCGCAACGGCATTGCCGTGGCAACGGTAGAGCGCAACTCTTGCGGCGGCTGCTTTAACAACGTACCGCCTCAAGTGCAACTGGAGATCGGCCTCCACAAGCGCGTCATCGCTTGCGAACATTGTGGCCGAATTCTGGTAGACCAGAGCATTGTATCGCCTGAATCTATGGTAGCAGCCTGAGCAATCTCGGTTTGCTGAGCCACATACCAGGAGCCACCGCGATTCTGTCTAAACCCGATTTGGGGCCAGACAGCATCACGGTGGCTTCTTTATTTTCTGAGACTATGATTAAAACTTAACACCCCTGCCCCTACACCCTTTTGGCCTATCATCTCGCCCCCGCTTTTGGGCTTTGCAGCAGATAGGTTGATTTTCCACAGAAAAAAACCCGTACCAAGGACGATCTTCAAGTCCGGCCTAGAAAAGGTCAAGGCGCCTGCCATTGGGCAGAATCTGCTCAGATCTGTGAATAACACTTTATTTTTGTGTTGTTTTGAGTTTTTGCAGGTGTGTCGCTACCTTTCTAGTGGAGATGCTATTGTTTTGGCCAATGGCCAAAATCATTTTTTCGTCAGAAAAAAATGTTAAAGGATTTGATGTTACCCCAAATCGTCGTTCCTTGCAATGTTTTTTTTAATATCCTGTCTCATGTCTCTCATGGTACATCCGTTTCGGTCTTCCCTTGTATGCCTTTCTTTCGCAGCATTCCTCTGCGCCAGTCCTCATTTGCGGGCTCAAGATTTCGTTATTTACGACAATCTGGAACAATTACAATCACGTATCAGCCGTGCTGGCGATACCACGCTTGTGCTCAACTTCTGGGCCACCTGGTGTAGTTCTTGCGTGGAAGAACTGCCGTGTTTTGACGAATTGCGCGAGTTTTATGGCACTCAAAACGTGCAGGTAGTGCTTATCAGCCTCGATTTTAAGAGTCAGCTCGAGAAGAAATTTATCCCATTTCTGAATCGACAGCGCTTGAAATCAGAAGTGGGGCTGATGGCTGACCAAGACCTGAATACTTGGATACCCAAGATTCACGAGGCATGGGACGGAGCTATCCCAGCAACGCTTGTCCTGAAAGGGAAAAAAAGCCTTTTCAAATTGGGCAAATTCGACAACCTCGAAGAATTGGAAATCTTTGTGCGGCCGTTTCTTAAAGACTCAGCAGTCTATATAGGGAAAAAAATGAAATGCAACGACATTAGCGGCGGCAAAAAGTAGAGGCCCCTTTAATCCCAAGAGCCTGATTTATTTCGCAAATACCGAGATTAGTCCCTTCCCACGCATCGTTTTACAAAGTTTTTAATATTTTTTTACTCATGAAAACTCCCT
>JACMMM010000097.1 GCA_014379065.1 Saprospiraceae bacterium | reverse complement strand
CAACCAAACCCTACCCACCTTCCGCCCCCCTGGCACGCTAAAAAATCCGGGCCCATCCATTTCTCTTTTTAACAGCTAGAAGCGATTAAAAGATTAAACCATAAAAACGCCCTTGCTGATTTTAAAACCAGCAAGGGCGACTTAAAAAATTTATAATCGGTGATAATCTTCTATCAAATAATCTTAACTACAGAGTATTAATTGAATCAATGCCTATCTGCTATTTCGTTGCTTGGCGGAGCTCCTGTGTAAACAAGCCCATCATTTACTTGGACAGCACGGATTGCAACAGGAACGTCCAGCATAATAATATGTGCCTTAGATAATGTGTTCAATCTAGCAGATGGAGCACATTGAAGGCTAAATATTTCTATAACTCCTTCATAAATAATAGGATAACTAAAAGTACTCGTGGAAACGTCGGGAATGATGACATTAGAAAATTCATCTGGAATGCGGCCTTCTTTCCAATTAGTAGCACAATTCCATTCCGTATTTCGGCCAGGTGTGCCGCCTTTCCAAGTGGCGGTTTTTTGAGCCTGTGCAGTAGGATATATCAAACATAGCAGCGCGAAAAATGCAAATAACTTTTTCATATTAATCAAGTAAATCGGTTCATGATAATTCATACAACAAAGGTCAGCCTATTACCAAGGCGAGGTAAGGGTAGAAATACCGAGCTTGAAAACTAAGGGTTTTTACTAGGAGTGGGGTGTGGAAACATGGAGTCAGCTTGCATTCAACAAAACGAAGTGGCTTGGCTATTTCCTGCCGCTGCCAACGAAAACCATCCCCCAAGCCGCCAAAAAACACAGCCCACCCAGCGGCGTGACCGGCCCTGCCCAAGCTACTGGAAACCCCAACAAATCGCGGCAAGCCAACAAATACAGCGAGCCCGAAAACCCGACTATTCCCGCCATAAAAAGCCATCCTGCGCGCCGGAACCATTGATTGTCAGGTTTTTGCTGTAGCAATAAGCCAATGGCTAAGATTGCAAGTGTGTGGTAAAATTGATACTGCACCCCTTTTTCAAAAATGGTGATTTGATAGTCCGAAAGATGCGGTTTGAGGCCGTGTGCGCCAAATGCGCCGATGCCGACGGTGAGTGCGCCAAGCAGGGCGCCGATGCGGAGGAAGTTAGCGTTCGTCATTGTAGAGTCATTGAAAGTCATTAGGTCATTAGGTCATTAGGTCATTGGTTGCAAGGTTTGGGAAAAGTTGCCCAATATGCTTTAGAAATAAAGTATCATTTGTGTCATAAAACTTACTTTCGCACTGAAATCATTCAACTTAACATGGGAACCATCGTTGTCAAATTAAAAAAAGGTCGATCTGCGGAGGTTTTGACCAATTTCTTGAAAACCATTGACTATGTGGAAGAAGTTAATGGCATAACAGATGATGTGCCACAAACTGGAGCTTCTGTTACCACGGGAACATTCACGCCCTCAGAAAAACCCTCGGATTTTGCAGGGATTTGGTCAAATCGCAAAAAATTGGATGCTAAAAAACTGCGTCGCAAAGCATGGCCAGGGTTGACACTTTACAATCCTCATTTTTGATTTCCCCATGTCCCCTAGCTCTCAACATTTTGAGGCCATCCAAAAGTCAAACACTTTTACCCGTCGTTTACTCTTCGCCCTAGCCAGCGTCCTCATCGCTGCACTCCTGCTTTATCTTTTTTTGCCGCGCAATGCTGGCCCTTACCGTGCCGTGCCCGCCCAAACTTCTCTCCTGCTGGAATGTCAAGGCTTGTTGCGCGCCAAAATCCTCACTGACAAAACATCCGACACACACTGGCGCGAAGTGCTGCACAGCGCCCTTTTCGAGCAATGTTTTAACGATGCCGATGCCGCCGTCAAACTTCTTGGCCACGAGCCCAACGTTTTTCGCGCTTTTGCCAAAAGCAAAGCACTGGTCGCCCTCTCGCTTCATCCTGCCGACAGCCTCCACGCGCTTTTCGCGCTCGAACTGGACGAGCATTTTGATCTGGAAAAAGGCTTGAAAACCAACAAATTAACCCCCAAATATTTTCCCCACCAATTCCACGGCAACGACATTTTTAACGTCCACCTTTCCAAAACCGAAAGAATCGAGGTAGCCGTTTCCGGACGGATTTTGCTCTTTTCGCGCAGGGCCACTTTGGTCGAAGACGCGCTCGCCCAACTAGAAAATGCCCACAACTGGTGGTCAGACCGTCCTTACATATCTGACTTGCCCGAAGCTCCCCTGCGCCTTCATCTTCACCCAGCTGCCCTGGCGGAACAAGTACGCGGCCAAATGAACGCCCGTTGGCGCGGGTTGCCGGATTTGTTGGCGCGAAACGTGGAGTGGTTTGGCCTCTCTTGGGATGGGAAAGAGGTAAAGGCCATAGCCGAAACAAAGGGCTTTTTCAGCGGTCTCAGCAGTTGGGGCGAAACGCCCAGCAGCGCAATTTACAACGTGCTGCCCGACAACACCGCCTTTTTGGCAAGGGTTGGGCTGGGGCATATTCCCGAGTTTTTCAAGGAGATCGGGGAAGGCCGTTCAAGCGATTTTGAGCAATTCGTGCTTCCATGGGTGGGTGCAGAAGCCGCCATTGTTGTCACCGAGCCGCTCTCGCCTGCGCTTGCGGGCGACCGCTTGTTGTTGCTCGCCGTGCGCGATAGCGCGAAGGCCCTGAGCAGCCTCCGTGCTTTTGGAAAAGAACGCGGCGCGCTGCCTACGGCGAGCGGTCCGTACCAGATGTTTGAGGTGTTGGGCTTCCAAAATTCGTCGCTGCTCAAACCGATATTAGGCGACGACGAAGCATTCCGCAACCCCGTTTGCTGCTTCGTGGATGGCTTCGCTGTATTCGCGCCAGATCGCTCTTCCGTGGAGATTTTTTTGGACAAATACCTTGTAAACCAAACACTTGCTGCGAACACGGATTTTCTCCAGCTTCAACAAAAACTCCCTCAGAAAGGCTAGGCCTCGTTTTTGCTGAACGCCGCGTATTTGCCAAGTCTTTTGCAGAATATTTCTGGGAACAAGGGGGAAGCCTCCTTTGCAAACACGGGTTTTACAAGCATGGAATGGCTGCCCAGTTTTGGCCAAAAGTCAACAGTATTGCTCGCAAGCCAAGCCCTTTCGCACCCGCTTGCGGAGACGAATGTTTTGTGGAAAGCAATGTTTGTTGCACCCTTGATCACGCAGCCCTACCTCGTGGAACAACCAGAAGGCAAAACCGTCGCGCTTGTGCAAGACCTAAAATTCAACCTTTACTGCCTTGACCTGAAAAACGGCGCCTTGCTTTGGAGCAAATTCCTTGGGGACAAAATCATTTCCGACATTCAAGGCATTGATTTTTATGGAAACGGCACGAAATGCTACACCTTCAGCAGTTCCTCGCGCATTTACACACTCGACGAAAATGGGCGCGATGTGGATGGCTTCCCCTTAAAATTGCCCGATATGGCGACCAATGCCACCACCGTCGTGGACTTTGACCACAGCACGAAATTCAGCTATTTTGTGGCCTGCGATAATGGCAAAATCTATGGTTTTGGGCATTTGGGCAAGCCACTTGATGGCTGGAATGCATTTTCTATTCATGGAATCGTCCGACAGCCCATCCTTCATTTCCAACACAAGGGAAAAGACTATTTAGCGGTGCTGACCGATACTGGGCTGCTCTCCGTTTTTGGGCGCGATGGGAGTCTCCGATTTCCGCCGATTCAGTTGGACGAATTGCCGCCCGAAGCAAAATCTGGTGGCGGTACATTTAAGTACGCGATGTATGTAGATTTAAATGCTCCTGGTCTGCGTATTTATTGCGCCAACACAATGGGGAAGGTTTTTGCCTGCGATTTGCAAGGGAAGGTATTAGAGCAGCAATCCGGCAAGCCCGGAAGTGTGGCGGCTTTTGGCCAATTAGCGGGAGATGGGCGCTTTGAACTTGCGGTTTTGGATGGGAAAAACTTGAGCGTGAGCACTTGGGATAAACCACTTTTCAAAACTCAATTTCCTGAGAAACAACATCTTTTGTTTTTCCTCAAAAACAACTACATCGGTACGGTGGATAGACAGGGGCGGCGCGTGTGGCTCCTCGACAGCAAGGGGAACGTAGCGGCCGGATTCCCGCTTGGTGGGAATACGGCCTTCGAATTTGGACGTCTCAACGGGGTGGATATGCTGGTGGTTGGGAATGGGAATAGCGTGTGGGCGTATCGGGTGCGGTTTTAAGAGTCACTAGCATGTTTGCTGGTCGTGGAGGCTGAAAAAACCTTATATTTGCCAGATTAGTATGCTCAAAAATTTTTCACAATTCAAAAACAAACACAATTATGGCAGTTTTGAAAGTGCTCGAAATCCTCAGCGAGTCGCCCATCAGCTGGGAAGAGGCCACTAAAAAAGGCATTGAAAAAACCTCGGAATCGGTGCGCAACATTCGCTCAGCGCATGTGCAACACCAAAGCATGACGGTGAAAGACGGGAAAGTGCAGACTTTTCGCGTGAACTTGAGGGTTACATTCGAGGTCGAAAACTGAGCCTCGTGGTGGCAGGACTAGGTTCAAGTAAAGCCACCTTAAGGATTGATGATTGACGATTACATGATTGTTGATTTTTGAAGGAGATGGAAGATGGAGGTATTTATGATGGATGATGTAGTGCTCTGGCGGCACATCATCCATAAAACATCAAAAAATCCCACATCACATCAAAAATCAACAATCATGTAATCGTCAATCATCAATCAAAATAACCCCACATTCTACCTCAAAAATACCGCCATTTCCTCCACGCCTCGAATGCGCACGTCAATATCGTCGCGCAGGGTAGTGGCGAGCGAGAGGCCCACATAATCGGCTTTGACGGGGAAGGATTTGTGCTGGCGATCCACGAGCACAGCCACTTCCACTTTTTTCGGCACTACTTTCAGGAGGGGCTGCACGGCGTAAAAAATCGTGCGCCCAGTATTTGCCACATCGTCTACTATGACGATGGATTTGCCGCGCAACTCCGCCGCCGACAATTCCACCACGGGTTCGTATTCCACTGGGTTGGCGGGGTTCAGCCGAATGCGCGTAAGGGTAAGGCTCGTGCTTTTGGGTGCGACGGCCTGCAACTCTTTTAGTAAAAGTTGGGCAAAACCGAGTCCGTTATTGTTTAGCCCAGCCAGAATGATTTCCGATTCGCCGTAGTTACGCTCCAGTATTTCGATGGCAATGCGCCGGATTTTTTGGCGGATTTGGTGGTCAGTTAGTATTTGCATGAGAGAAAGATAAATGTCCAAGGGAATAGCCAATATCCAACAAGGAATGTCCAATGTCCAAGTGAGAGCAGGGTTAGCTTACTCACGTTGACATTTTGACATTGACCAACCACAAATCCCAAGCGCAGGGCTTACTTGGAAATTGGACATTCCTTGTTGGATATTGGATATTCCCTTGGACATTCCTTGTTGGATATTGGATATTCCCTTGGTCTTGCAAAAGTCAGGCCTTCGCGCTGTATTTTGCGCCCCGAAAACGAAATTATTTATGCTTCAATCTTTCCTTTTCCTTTTGGTGGCAGGCGCGGCCAGTTGGTTCGCCTGGAAAGGCTTCAGCCGGGTGTGGCGCAACATTCAACTTGGCAAGCCCGAAAAGATCGGCGGCGAGAAAGCCCAACGTTGGCGCAATGTGCTGCTGGTGGCTATGGGACAGCAAAAAATGTTCAAAAACTGGCTGCCTGCTGTGCTTCACTTGTTCATTTATGTAGCGTTTGTGATCACCCAAGTGGAGTTGTTGGAGATTTTTGTGGATGGCATTTTTGGCACGCACCGTTTTTTCGCGACCTACCTCGGAGGGTTTTACACCTTTGTTATTAGTAGCATCGAAGTGTTGTCGGTACTGGCGTTCGTGGCGACCGTCATTTTTCTTGCCAGAAGAAACCTGCTCCGTGTGCCCCGCTTTTGGAAACCCGAAATGAAAGGCTTCCCATTTCGCGACGCAAACCTGATCCTCTTGGGCGAAATCATACTCATCACGGGCATATTCTGCATGAATGGCGGCGATAAAGTATTGCAAATCAGAGGAGTAGAACATTATCACCTCACGGGTAATTTTGCGGTGAGTACTTGGCTAGGGCCTGCTTTGTTTGGTGGTTTGAGCGATGCTACCGTCATGGTCATCGAACGTTTTGGATGGTGGCTCCACATTTTCACCGTGTTCGGATTCCTATGTTATTTGCCTTATTCCAAGCATTTGCACATCATCCTGGCATTCCCCAACACTTGGTATGCCCGCCTCACGGTGAAAGGGCACATGGAAAATATGCCCGAAATCCAGAAGGAGGTGCGGCTAATGATGGGACTCCCCCCCCTGCCCTCCCCTGAAGGGGTGGGTGGCGCTCCCGATGAGAATGCGCCAGGAGAACTGCCCGAATTTGGTGCCAATGACGTGTTATCGCTTTCGTGGCTCAACATTCTTCAGGCCTATTCCTGCACGGAATGCGGACGTTGTACAGCGGTTTGTCCGGCCAATATCACGGGCAAAAAACTCTCGCCCCGCAAAGTGATGATGGATGTGCGCGACCGCGCCGAAGAAGTAGGGGCTCAAGTAGCAAGTGGCAAGCAGCAAGTGGCAAGTTATGACGATGGCAAATCCTTGTTCGACCGCATTACGCCCGAGGAACTCCACGCTTGCACCACTTGCAACGCTTGCGTAGAAGCCTGCCCAGTGCTGATAAATCCTTTAGAGATCATTTTGGAAATGCGCCGCCACGAGATTCTGACCCAATCTGCTGGCCCGGCGGAGTGGCTGCCGATGTTTAATTCGATTGAAAATGCAGGGGCGGCTTGGGCGATGAGTGAGGCGCGGGAGGCGTGGAGGGATTAACGGAACCTCCTTCATTATGAAAAAAATACAGCATGGTTCACGACATGGTCAACCGCTTGACCGATAATCCGGCACTTCGCACTTTTTTCACCTTGTACCTGATGGCAAAGTCATCGGAAGAGCGCCAAGTGCTCAGCAAGCAATTTTGGCAAGAAGTCGAAACGCTGCAAGGCGCTGAACTTCAAGTATTGAAAGACGCATTTTCACGTTCTTTCAAACAACTACTCCCAATGGTCAACCAATTGCACGAAAAAACCTTGAATTTGACTTCAACTATAGCCGTCACCACGTAAACAAAATAACCATGTCAGTCATAAAACTTCCACTGTTGTTCGAGGGGTCAAAAACCGATAAAACCCTCTACACGCTTTTTGATAGCGGCGCAAACTTGTCCTGTATTAGCGACGAATTCGCCAATGAGTTGACTCAATTGATCCCATTTCGAAAGCCACGCCGGGTCTATACTGCCGCCGTGGGGCATTACATTGAGATAAAACACCTGATAGCAGTTACTTTTTATATTAACGACATCCAACTTTCCGATGAGTTTTTGGTGATTCCCGGTTTGTCTGAAGATGCCATCATTGGAGCGGCCACCATGCAAAAATGGCGCATCAAACTTGACTTTGACCATGACAAGGTGATCGTTGACCCGAAAGTAGCGAGATTGCAATTGGTGTGAACTCAACTTCAAGGGCTGAAGGATGTATTTACCGTTCTTTCAAACAACTGTTCATCATTATGAACAATGACAAACTTTTCACTGCCACCATCAAGTACCTGAAAATCGTGACGCTGTTCGCGACAGTCATGTGTGTACCCATGCTGTACTTCCAGTCATTCGATCCCATGCATGGTTTGGACAGCATGATCCTGAACGACCTCTATGGTACGCCAACTATGCCCGATGCCGCCCGCCCGCTTTTCAATTTCATGTTCTTGCTCTTTGATTGGCTTTCGATCTTGAGCATGCTGACAGTGTATTTTGTCGTGCGCTACGGTTTGGCTAGAAAAGAGCGCTGGGCATATTTTGCCTATTTGTTGATTGGAATATTTTGGCCGCTGGGCGCGGGCGTAATTGCTTGGTACTGCGGTGTAAACTCGTATTTTGTCTCCGTTGCTATGATGACCGTTTTGTTCGCGCCTCCAGCGATTTTGCTTTTCCCGTATTTCAAAAAAACACCGACTCCTGATGCTCGCTAAAACAATCGCCGAACTCCAAGCCGAAGGCCGCACACCTGAAATCCTCTTCTGGGTCGGTTGCGCCGGTTCTTTCGATGCCCGCGCCCAGAAAGTGACCCGCGCCCTCTGCGAAATCTTGAATCATGCGGGGGTGGAATTTGCCATCCTCGGCAACGAAGAACGTTGCACGGGCGACCCTGCCCGCCGCGCTGGAAACGAATTCCTGTTCCAGATGACGGCCACCATGAACATCGAAACGCTCAACATGTACGGCGTCAAAAAAATCGTGACGGCTTGCCCGCACTGTTTCAATACCTTGAAAAATGAATACCCCGAACTCGGCGGACATTACGAAGTAGTACACCACACGCAACTGCTTAATGAATTGATTGCCAACGGGAAACTCAAACTAAAAGAAGGCGGCGATTTCAAAGGCCGCCGCATCACCTACCACGATTCGTGCTATCTGGGCCGCGCCAACGATGTGTACGAAGCGCCACGGGCCTTGCTCGAAACCCTCGACGTGGACCTTGTGGAAATGAAACGCTCGCGCAAAAACGGCCTTTGCTGTGGCGCAGGCGGCGCGCAAATGTGGAAAGAAGACGAGCCCGGCAACAAACGCATCAGTACAGAACGCATTGAAGAAGCCCTCGAAACCAACCCCACCGCCGTAGTGGCGAATTGCCCCTTCTGCCTCACGATGCTGCAAGACGGACTGAAGGCCAAGGAGAAAAATGAACAAATTCCGGTTTACGACCTTTCAGAGATGATTCTTTCGAGGTTGTAAAAATTGACCACATTCAACTCATTGACCACATTCCCATGACTCCCATAATCGCCAACAATTCTACATTCTCCCCCCACTCCCGCGTCTGGGTGTACACTTCCAATCGCCCACTGACGGAGGAAGAATCAATTTTTGCCCAAAGAAATCTGGATGCTTTTTGCCAACAATGGACCGCGCACAACCAAGCCCTGCTGGCCAAGGCAGAGGTTTTTGAAAATCAATTGATTGTCTTGATGGTAGATGAAACGCAGGCAGGTGCTAGCGGGTGTTCTATTGACAAATCGGTGCATTTTTTGGAACAACTCGGCGCAGAGATTGACGCAGACTTTTTTGAGCGGATGCGTTTTGCCTGGGTAGATGAGCAGGGCAAAATGCAGTTTGCCAACCGCGTTGAATTTGCCGCCCTCGTAGGTCAAGGCCGCATTGGTGCCGAGACTTTGGTAGCGGATACTATGGTGCAGACAAAAGGCCAATTGGCTGAAAAATGGCTCGTGCCTTTTGGTAAAAGCTGGCACAGGCGATTGGTAGGGTAACTGGGAATTGATTGCGCCCCCACCCCCTAAACGTCCCAAACCCAAGGCGCGTTTTTCAACACATAATGCTCGTCCAAAACGGAAGCGTTGAGGAACAACTTGCCTCCTTCCTGGTGCTGGCCATAGCCTTCGTGGATGTGCCCGAAGGCGTGGATTTTCAAAAAATTTAGCGATTCGATTTTTGTGCGCAAATCTTGACAGCCTACATGGAGGCGGTCGCGCACCACCTCGTCGAGGATACCGGAGGGTGGGCCGTGGGTGATGAGGATTTCCGTGTCGAGGGGAATGAGGTCCCAATGACGGCGGATGTCTGCGCCGCGGTGGCGATTGAACGCCCAATCAAAAAACCAGGGTGAGATGGGGCTTCCCCAGAAGCGTAGTCCTTCTATATTGCAGCCCGAATCATTGAGGTAAATCACATTTTGGGGTATCATGCTTTTAAATAGCGAAGGATTTTGCTCCGCAAGGAAATCATGGTTGCCTGCAATCAATACCTTGTGCTGGTGGGGCAATGCGCTGTACCAATCTAGGAAATCGGCTACTTCCGACAATCTTCCCCTCCCTGAAATATCACCGCAATGGACAAGGATGTCGCCCTCCGGCAAGCGGAGGGATCGGTGCTGATTGTGGGTGTCGGAGATGAATATGAGGCGCATGGGTGGGTGATTGGTGGAAGTGGATGATGGGAGCAATGAGGGAGTGCTGCATTCAACACAAATCATATTTGATCGAACGAATTTTACGGGCAAAACGCAAATTTCCCCATTTCAAAAAAGCGCAAAAACGACCAATATGCCGAGGATAAACGACAACATAAAAGCAAAAAGGTACAAAATCCCATAAAGCATCCATTTGCCAAAAGTTTTAAGCCAACCCTCCCCATAGTACCGCCACAGCGCAAAATACATGGCCGGTGCTGGCAGAAAAACCGCCCAGCGGAGCATGTCTTTGCCCCAAATGCCCCATCGGTTTCCCAATATGGCCAGCAAAAGCAGCAGCATTACACCGGTGTGAAAGTGCAAAAGGAAGATAAAGTGCTCCACATAATAGCGGTTTTGCCGACCATAAAGCAATGCCAATACGCCCGACATAATGGCTATAAGCACCAGGATTGACCAAGTCAGGCTGCCAATGTAAGCATGAGCCAGCGCGTCGGGAGTTTTGTAAGACTTGATGCCTTGGCGCACCATTAACCTGTCGTACCACTTCGTTATATGATAGCGTTCGATAATTTCGTCTGATTCGTAGCGAACGATATCGAGCGTGGAGATTTGGATCCCACTGAACCCAATACCCGTACTGTCGAGCGAACCTTGCAGCAACGAATCCAATACCCCATCTTGTTCCAATCCATATCGGCTAGCGAAAGATTTGAAGAGACTATCCAAAGATTTTTTGGCCTGCGGTGTTTTCCATTCAAGTGGCAACTGTTCGTAATCTCTCTCCATGTCGTATAGCAGAGCGCCATACTTCATTTGCTCGTATATGGAGACTGATCTTTCATTTAATAACGTGTCTCCAGTTTCGGACTTTACAGTCGTCATTGGGGAAAAGAACGATACATGATCTTTCGATTCCTTGTCTTTCAACATCGAATTGAGCAAAAAAAGGAACAAAAACATCACAATGGCAAACAGCCGAATAGGGTGGGGGTAGCGATCTTGTTTCCCTTTGAAAAACTCCGTCGTCACTTTGCCAGGTACAAAAAGTTGCCAGGCTGTGCGAATGAATTTCCCCTCCAAGTGGAAGGTGTTGTTCCAAAGCCGGCCCATCAAGCTCCGCATACCAATACGTCCGTCCGTGTCCTTTTGCCCGCAATGGGCGCAGTACTTAGCCTTGTAAGGCAATGGGTGGTAGCAATTGCGGCAGTAGCTTTTCATTGATTCGATTGATTCGATTGATTCGATTGATGTGATTGTTTCGATTGGGGCGGACTCGCTATTTTTGCCCCGGCAAATATCAACCCTTGAATCGAACAATCGAATCAATCTTTAAATCGAATCAATCGTACCAATGGCAATGCGTCAGCAAACTACCCCCCACATCCTCATGGTTCGTCCGGCCAATTTCGCGTTCAACGAGGAGACCGCCGCCAGCAACGCCTTCCAAAGTCGGGATGGCAAACTAAGCGCCGCAGAAATGCGCGAACGCGCTATGCAAGAGTTTGATGGTTTTGTGGCGCAATTGCGTGCAGCTGGCGTGGATGTCATCGTGGCTGCTGACTCCTCCGCTCCGGTAAAACCCGATGCGGTGTTTCCCAACAACTGGGTAACTTTTCATCAGGAGGGCACGGTGGTCACCTATCCCATGTTCGCGCCTACCCGACGACTGGAGCGCAGCGATGCCATCATTGAGCAAGTTTTGGGAAAGGGATTTCACTCGGAACGGCGATTGCATTTTGAGGCCAGCGAACAATCCGAGCGGTTTTTGGAAGGCACAGGGAGCATAATTTTTGACCATCAGCACCGCCTCGCCTACGCCTGCCTAAGCCCGCGTACGGATGCAGCGTTGCTGGAGGAACTTTGCCAAGCCATTGGTTACCAAAAAGTTGTGTTCCATTCGGTGGATGGAAATCGCCAAGACATCTACCACACCAATGTAATGATGGCCCTTGGCGAAACCTTCGTGGTTATTTGCCTTGACACGGTGCGCGATCCGGCAGAGCGGAAAATGTTGGAAGAAAAATTCAGGGAAACCGAAAAGGAAATCGTGGACATCTCACTGGCGCAAATGAACTCCTTTGCGGGTAATATGCTCCAAGTGCGCAATACCAAAGGGCAAACCATTCTCGTCATGTCGAGCCAAGCATACCGCGCCCTTACACCTGCCCAAATCCAGCAATTGGAAGGCCATACGCAACTCCTTCATGCGCCCATTGATACCATTGAGACCTACGGCGGCGGCTCGGCTAGGTGCATGATGGCAGAGGTCTTTCTACCTGGAAAATTAAACCGCAAAATGTAAAACAGGAGAACCGCAAAATATAAAACTAAGAGGGGTACGATCTCGAAAAAGGGAAAATCTTGGCCTTTTCGGGATCGTACCCTTCTTAGTTTTATAT
>JACMMM010000096.1 GCA_014379065.1 Saprospiraceae bacterium | reverse complement strand
GCATAATCAGTTGAAAAAGAAACAATTATGCACTCAACGAAATGGACTCCCCTTTAGGGGTAGGGGGTGGGTTGGCACAGATTTTTGAACAACGCCCGCAACACCAACAAAACAAAATATCTCAATATCTCAATATCCTAATTTCCCAAACCTTCCCACCTTTGCCCCATGAAATTCGACTCCCTCACCGTAAAAGAATTCCCCGATAACCGCACAACGGCACCCCACGTGCTGCCCATTTATGCCACCTCGTCCTTTGATTTTGAGGACATCAATCAGGGCATCGAGATTTTCAAAAACATCGAAAGCGGCCACGCCTACAGCCGGTATGCCAACCCGACTGTGGACACGGTGGCAGCAAAAATCGCGGCGCTCGAAGCCTACGGTTTGGATATCGAAGCCTCGGCGGTGATGACTTCGAGCGGGATGTCGGCCATTGCCACGCTTCTGCTTGGTACGCTTCGGAGCGGGGATAAAGTGCTGAGTCAGGGGAATCTATACGGCGGCACCACCGAACTTTTGAAGAGTATTTTTAGTCAGTTCGGCATCGAAACCGTGTTCGCCGACTTGCGGAATCTGGAAGTGGTGGAAAGGTCTCTGCGGGAGGACGAAACCATCAAAATGCTTTACTGCGAAACGCCGGCCAATCCAACCTTGGCTTGCGTGGACATTGCTGCATTATCAGATTTGGCGCACCGGCACAGGGCTTTGTGCGCTATTGACAACACCTTTGCTACCCCCGTTTTGCAGCAACCTTTTGCGTTGGGCGTGGATTATGTGATCCATTCCACGACAAAATATTTGAACGGCCACGGCAACTCCATCGCGGGCGTGGTGATTGGCCGCGATCAAGAATCCATGCGCAAGGGCGTATGGCGTGCCATGAAACTCGTGGGCACCAATTGCTCGCCTTTTGAGGCCTGGTTGACCAATAATGGGATGAAAACCCTCTCGTTGCGCATGGAGCGGCATTGCTCCAACGCGCTCGCCGTGGCCCAGTATTTGGAAGCAAATCCAGCCGTGGAACGCGTGAATTATCCCGGGCTCCCCTCCCACCCCGACCATGACCTCGCTTCACGCCAAATGCGCAGTGGCTACGGCGGCATGTTGAGTTTTGAGCTTCGCGGCGGATTGGATGCGGGCATTGCCTGTATGAATCGTATTCGTTTTTGTTCGCTTGCACCGACGCTTGGTGACGTGGATACCCTTATCTTGCACCCCGCTTCCTCATCGCATCTTGCAGTGCCAAAGGAAATTCGCCTGCAAAATGGAATTACAGACGGATTGGTGCGCGTATCGGTAGGAATCGAAAATGTATCCGATATTGTGGCCGATTTGGAACAGGCTATTGGATAGTTTTTGGTTTAGAATGTTGAGGGGTTGAGATTGTTGAGACCACCCTATACATCCTCAAACCCTTCAAACATCTCAAACAACCAACCCCTGAACCACAACTTTTAACATCTTTGTTTATGAAGCACTCACTCCTTTCTCTTCTTGCTGCGGCGTTGATCGTGGCCTGCCAACCTCAGCAAAACCTATTCGCTCAACAGCTTGCAAGCCCGGCGCAATGGGCCAATGTAAAACTGATACAATTTGAAACGAGCGGTTGCCGGGGCTACTGCCCGATCTACAAACTCACGTTCCTTTCCGATGGCACGATGGAATATGTAGGTTCTGGAGGTGTTGAAAAAGTGGGGGAAGAAACCGTTAAACTCACGGGAGACGAATTTTCCAAGCTTCAAAAGGCACTGAACAGGGCCGACCTTTGGCAATACCCGGCAACTATCCCAAGCACTGTGGTGGATGCTCCAAGGCACACATTTACCGTGTTCAAGGACGGAAAAATGCACGTTGTAAAAGGCACCGCTGGGCTTCCAGAACCTGTCCTGAAGCTGGAACAACTGATGCAAGACATCGCCGAATCTCATAAGATTATGGTCAAAAAAGGCGTTGACCCTACTGATCCAGCCTCCATGTCAGGAGAGGTTTTGGTGCAATTCACGCCAGGGGTAAATGTTGAAAATTTTTGCGCGCAGTTCATGGAAATAAGAGTCCGCCCTATGCGCCGCGTTTCTGAAAACAATATCTGGATTATTGGTTTTCTCCCTTCAGAATTGACAGAAACACAATTCATCAGCATCCTCGATGGCATGGAGGGTGTCATGAAAGTGCAGTCGAACAAACGTCTAACTCGGAATTGAGCGCCCGACGCTTTCCCTGAACATGAGAGAACTCCTCTTCAAATTCTTCAAATTCGGCATCGTCGGGGTATCGGGAGTGGTCGTTGATTTTGGCGTGACCTGGCTTCTGAAAGAACAATTAAGGCTGAACAAATATATCGCCAACAGCGTGGGTTTCGCCTGTGCAGTAGTGAGCAATTATGTGCTCAACCGAATCTGGACTTTCCACAGCGCCGACCCGCATGTGGGGATGCAGTTTGCCAAGTTCACCATCGTGGCCCTCGTCGGTTTGGGCATGAACAATGCTATCATCTTCTTTTTGACGGAGCGGAAAGGAGTGAAGTTTTACACCGCTAAACTCATCGCTACGGGCGTGGTGATGCTTTGGAATTTTGGGGCGAATTACCTTTTTACGTTTAAGTAGATTGAGTGCACTAAGAGGGGATGGAACACGGATTGGACGGATGAGACACGGATTTTCACGGATTTTTCCT
>JACMMM010000095.1 GCA_014379065.1 Saprospiraceae bacterium | reverse complement strand
TCAATTGTATGTCGAGCAGGGCAATATCAGGCTTGCTTTCTTCCAAATGCATCAGCGCTTCTTCAGCACGTGGGACAATACCCGTTACCTCGTAGCCCAATTCCATGAGGAACAGGGACACTTTGGCACCGATGATCATCTCATCTTCTACAATCAGGATTTTAATGAGACCCTCCGTCATGCCGCTTTTTTCAGGTTAAAATCAAAGTAAATGGTGGTGCCGTTCTTCGATTCCTCCCGCATCGTTCCGCTCAACTGGCGGGTGAGCAATGACACCAATTGGCCGCCAAAACCCGTACCTTGGGTAAGGCCCGTCTTCCCTACCCCATTGTCAGCAACTTCCAAATGTAAATGACCTGCCGGGTTTTTGTTCAAACTGATTCGCACTTTTCCTTTTTGTCCGTCAGGAAAAGCATATTTTAATGTATTGGTCAACAACTCGTTGACAATCAGTCCAAGTGGCACGGCGGTGTCTATGTCCACATCCAATTGATCCATCGCGCATTCGATGGTTATGCGATCCTCCGCGCCAAAGGAATCGAGGATGCTTTCGCTGAGGTTGAGGAAGTAGTCTTTCATTTCGATGGCCGCGAGGTTGTCCCGCTGGTACAGTTTCTGGTGGACGATGCCGATGGACTGCACACGGTTCTGGCCTTCCTGCATCGCATCTTTGATGCCCTGGTCGTCAATTTGGGCCGATTGTAAAGCCAGCAAACTGGACACGATCTCCAGATTGTTTTTTACACGGTGGTGGATTTCCTTCAAAAGCAATTCGTTTTCGGCATTTTTGGCCGCCAATAATTGATTGCTCCTGGTGCGGGCGCGGTAACTGCGGTAACCAAAAAACAGCAACCCCATCAGCAAAGCCGCTACCCCATAACTTAACCATTGTACTAATTGTTGCTGGGCAATTTGATTTCCCTGTGCAGTGATGGTCGCTTCCTTCTTTTCAGTTTCGTACCGGGTACGCAGCTCCGACACGGCGGCATCGCTTTGGATAGAGGCCGTGCTATCGCGCATCAGGCGGGCTTTTTTTTGGTAAAGCAGAGCAGATTCATAATCCTTCAGATGCTCGTAGATCTTACTCGCGTGGCCATAATTTTCGGTCAGATTGGCAATGTCTCCGGCTTCTTCCTGCAATGCGATGGTTTTTAACTGATACGGCAACGCATCTGCGTACTTTCCCATCAAGAGGTTGACCTCTCCCAGGTTGGCGATGGCTGTTAAAATTCCGCCCGGGTAATTCGCTTTTTCGGAATTGGTCAAACAGACTTTGTAATCTTCCAGCGCTTCTGCGTAGCGCCCCAGGCGCTTGAGGGCGTTGCCCCGGCAATTGATGATATCTGCTATGCTGGTGAGCGACGGATCTGTTGCGCGCGTCAGTTCGAGGGCCTGATTGTAATACCTCAAGGCCTGCGTGTTATCGCCCATTGCGATACAGGCATCCCCCGCATAGCGCAAGGCGTAAGGCAATTCTCGTTGAAAATTGTTTTTTTGGCAAATATCAACCGCTCTCCTGGCATATTCCAGCGCTTCGGCGTGCCTTCCTTGTAAACTCAAGTCATCGGACACCCGGCTCAGGGCATCGGCGATTTTCTCTTGATCGCCCAATGCCTCCATGCGCCGCAGCGCCTGAAGGTCGGCTTCCATGGCTTGGGCTATTTCTCGTCTGCGTTTGTGGACCCAGGCAATTTTGAAATAGGTAGTAGCCTCGCCCTTTTTGTTGCCCACTGCTGTGTAGCCGGCCATCGCTTTGTCAAAAAGCACATCGCGGAATCCAGTTGGGAGAGATTAGCGTGCATCCGGCCCTGCATTTCGTAAAATTTGGGCTGCCAGTCTTTGTCGCCGGTTTTTTCCGCCAATGCCACGCCGCGTTTGGCATAACCCAGGGCCAACTTGAAGTCTTGCCCAAAAGCGATGCCGGTCATTTGACTCAGGAGTTCGAGTTTTTGCAAGTCGCTTGGCTCGACGGTAAATACGCGTTCGAGACTGTCGAGCGGGTTGTTTTGGCTAAAAAGGAGGTTTGGGAGAAAGAATAAGATGATTAATTTTCTCATGTAGTCGGAAACCGGGTTTGCGTTTAAGTTCTTTTTGAAAACCTCACTGGTTTCTCTCTTCCGGTCAACAAAACCCAATTTTCGGACAGCCAAACCTTCCATTCGGACAATCCGAACCGTATTTGCTCAAGGCAGGGGCCATTTTTGTTGCATCAAAAAGAACAGGCCGAAGGTAGCACAAAACGGGGAAGCCGAAAACCGATTCAGAGTAGGCAATAATTTTAAACAACTAGAGAAAATGAAAAAGATCTTATTATCAGCGATGAAACCATTACTAATGATTTGTATGCTTATACCAATCATGGGAATGAGTCAACCTAAAAATGTATTGTCTACACATCGGGTATTCCCCAAGATAGACAAGGTGCTGGAATTCGAAAAAGCCCTGGCCGCACATGCACAGAAATACCATACAGGTGATGTAAAATGGAGGGTGTTCGAAATACAATCCGGGCCTGATATGGGCGGTTATCACATCACCGAGGGGCCAAATAGCTGGGAAGGACTTGATACCAGAGGCAATCTGGGCGATGAGCACAACACAGACTGGCATAAGAATGTAGCTATGTATTTGACAGACAGACAGTCAGCAACCTACGCTGTGTATGAGGATTCTCTGAGTACTGTTGCCGTCGGCGACTACTCTGATAAAATTCAAATTGACCATCTCTATCCAAAAATTGGATCTGCGGATAAAATAAGAAAAATACTGGCACAACGGAAGAAAGTATGGCAAGCCAACGGGTTGGCTGTAGCTGTTTATTCAATAAATGCATCAGGGCCGGCACAGTTTTCTGTAGTAATCAGGTTCAAGCAAGGTCTGAAAGAAAAAACGCCAGGGTTTCGCAAACCGTTTAAGGCAACATACGAAGGAATATTTGGAGAAGATGCATTTGAAGATCATGTCCAAAGCATAAGAGAAAACACCCATGAAATATGGAGTGAATTGCTCTTTATACGCAAAGATTTGAGTTCGAAATAAAAGCAACAATCATTTCTTACATTCTTGACTATGAAATACTTGCCTTTAATTGCCAACCTCCTGGTTGGCCTTACCTACACCATTTTTGGCTTAAACGGATTTTTCAATTTCATTCCATTGCCCGAAATGAATGCAGATTCTGCTGCATTTGTTGGCGTAATGATGTCCTCAGGCTTTTTTTCCGTGATTAAAGTAATGCAGATTGTTTTTGGCTCCTGCATTTTGATTGGGTACCAGCGTCCTTTGATGTACCTGTTACTTGCGCCCATAACAGTAGCGATCGTTTTGTTTGAATTGTTAATTGCCAAACAACCGGGTGCCGGTATTTTATTGGCCCTGCTCACCTGCTATATGTTCTTTGTTTACCGTGAGCACTTTTTGCCCATCGTAGCAAGGCGTACTTCTTTAACACACCTTAGCATTAAAACAGGACAAATCTAGAAATTACATTTCCAACCGCCCTTGTCCATCTTCGGATCGGCAAGGGCGGTTTTTTTCCCAGCTCATTCTCAGAAAAAGGCTTGAAATTGCGCCTGCTTTGCTTTCTCTTGGTTTGAAAAAGATACTGATCCTGCTGCTGCTCCTGTGCAGCTGTCAATTGCACACCCAAACCAGCCCCAACTATCAACTGCTCAGCACAGCGGATGGCCTCTCACAGGGCATGGTGTTCGACATCCTCCAAAGCCGTGACGGTTTCATCTGGATCGCCACCAAGGATGGGCTGAATCGCTACGACGGCTCGCGGTTCAAGGTGTTCTCCCCCGACCCGTTCAATTCTTTTGCCATCAGTAACAGCGAGGTACTCCATCTTTTTGAGGAT
>JACMMM010000006.1 GCA_014379065.1 Saprospiraceae bacterium | reverse complement strand
GGCATCTGCTCTCACATACCAGCGGCTTACCTTACCACGCTTTTACGAACTTGATTGAAAAGGATTTCAGCATCCCGCGCATAGTGACCGATTATTTCCCGAAAGCTCCTATGAGCGGCAAAGAAGGCGAATTTTATGCCTACCAAAATGCAGCACTTTGTGTCATCGAAGAAGTGATGATGCGCCAAACAGGCAAAAGCTATCCTCAGGTTTTGACTGAAAAAATCTTTGCCCCAACAGGAATGAACTGCGCCTCCTGCGATTATGAAAGCATTTCTAGGGAAAAGAATAAAACCCTGCCCCATTTTGCTACCGGCTGGGGCAGTTGGCGTGCAGACTCCATCTCGCCCCTTTACTACAATGCTGCTGCAGCTGGCGGAGTCAACGCAAGCATCTCCGACATGGGTGAATGGCTGAAATTGCTCTTAGGTTATCGGCCCGATGTGGTAGCGGATACCACGCTGGATCGAGTTTTCCATCCTGTAGTGAAAACCGACAAAGAGCGGCGCATTTTCCCACACTGGCTTTCTCGCGACGCGGCTTCCTACGCACTTGGTTGGAGAGTGCTCAATAATGGAGGGGAAACCATCATTTATCACGGCGGCTATGTCAATGGCTACAAAAGTGAGATCGCCTTCGACCGCCTCGACGGCATCGGCATTTGTGTGCTTTTCAATGCGCACACAGCATTGAGCAATGCATGCATCCCGGAATTTTTTAAGCAGTGGAATGCCGCGAAAAAGAATTAAAATCGGCTGACCAGGATTCCCCGGCCAGCCGATTAATTTTTGAAAAAAGTGGGTTGATAGCCGCTATTAAGATTATTCGATAACGAATTTGCGGGTTACATTATATTGAGTACCCACCATTTGGACGGTGTAAATGCCTTTAGGACGTCCCGTTAGGTCGAAGTTGATCATAGAGTCTTCTTCTTGGATGTTTTTCTCCATTACCAAACGGCCTGCAATGTCAAACACGCGCAGTGTTGCCCCGACTTCCATTACACCTCCCACATACACCGAACCTGTGCTTGGATTGGGGAAGATAGTAAGGTCTGTATGGGACGTACGGCTGGCGAAGGTCATGATCGGGTCGTCGAATTTTGGCTTGCCATTTTCATACGTAGGGTATGCATTGCGCACACTGGTCAGGAAGCCGGACACTGTGGGGGCATTGGGGATATTTTGTTCGTCCAACTGACTGACCTGTTGTTGTGGAGTTGGATTATCCGTAAGGAAGGTAGTGTTGGCATAGGCGTACACTTGTGAGTAGCCGCCCCTTGTGCCACCGATAACGAGCCTGCTATGAGCACGGGTAGCAAATGCTTCTTGAACTGGAATCGTGTTGCCCAAACTTTGGACGGGACCTTGTGAGCCGTCGGCAATGTTGACTAATTGTGCAAACAGACCTCCACCAGGGCTTACAGGGCCTCTGCGCCAAGTGGTGATGACTTTTGTGCCGCTATTGGAGAGTATGGCGTTGTTTACCCAGCATACAGGCGTACCTGCGAGGCCGGTATTGACCACGTCATTGATTTTTGCCCAAGCAACGCCGCCGCTCCAAGAAAGGCGAGCGGTGTAGACGCCCGAATTCGAGTTGGAAAAAGCGGAGCCAGTTACTACAAAGCCATTTTCTCCGGTGAGTGGCAGTATCTCTTCAAACTCGGTGTAAGAGTAAGCGCTTCCATCTGGCGAAGTTGGGAGGTTGATGGTTTGTGACCATACAAGGTTCCCAGCCACGTCAATTCGGATAACAGCGCGGGTGCCTGCCAAGACATAGCCGCCGCCATTGGCCTGCTTGATGGTCCATGCAAAGCCGCTGACGGGATAGCTTTCCGTCCATTCAGCTTCGCCATAGGCGTTAAATTTCGTCACAGCTAGATCGCCACTGTTGTCGGCGCCACAAGCGACATAACCGCCATTGGTGGCCGGGGTAACACCGCCAAATTGTACAGCAAAAGGCAGCGTGGAAACGCGGTCCCAATATTTGTGGCCGGTTTCGTTGGTTACTATTGTGTACACCCTGTTGGAGCCTCCAATTTGGGCTACTGCAAAATAACCTACAGGATAAGTGCTTTTGCAGAAACTTTTCCAGAAAGTCTGCAGGTTATCTGTGGCGGTGTGTGCGCGACTCCACGAGTTGAATTGTGCAAACTCGCTGAACTCAGACATGTAAAGCGTATTGTTCGGATTAGAGAAAAAACGGTTTCCCATGATCACATAGTTCTGTATGTCCGTTGGCTCAATCTTCCAAGCGGAGTGACTTTGTGGATGCCATTGCTGGGTACCTTCGAAGACATTTTGAGATTGGGCTGTGAAGGCGAAGAGTGCTACCAACAATAGAGAAGTGAAAAATTTAAAGGTGCTTGCCATTTGTTGAAAAATTTAATAATAGGTGAATAGAATAGTGAAAATTATTTGAGAACAAGCTGCTAAGGCTCGTGCCAGTCGGAGAGGTTAAAAAGGGGAATGAAATGTGGCCCCACGGCGTGTTTTCGCAACACACTGGAAAATGCAGGCCGAAAAAATGCTTAACAGTACCCGTCAGAGAATATAAAACGGAGTGAGCAAGTAGGGGAAACCAGAAGGAGGCAATCGTGACAGGGGTCTCCCAAGGGATTAATTATTTTTTGTGTAGAAGATTTTGGCATAGGGAAAACTTAATTTGGTTGGGTGATCGGTATAGAAGGCGGAGCAAAAATATAGTACTTTGTTTGACTTTCAATAACAAATAGCATTATATTTTTGTAAATTGAACGACAAAAAACAAACAATTCACCCAGCAGCCAAAATTCCCTTGATGCCCCAAGAGTTCAATATCTGAAAGGCTAAACTCTGACTATTCCCGGCACTAAGCAAGTTTTGCGTTTTGAAATCAAATTTTATTACTTCTTTTGCCCAACGAACAGGGTTCCGAAGAACCTTGCTTTTAAACCGTTTTTGTCTGAAAAAAAGATCTAATCCGTATGAAGCAAACTTACAAAACTTTGACTGCCAGCCTCTTTTGCCTATTAATTGGGGGAACTTGGCTAAATGCCCAAATTTCCATCAAAGGAAAGGTACGCGATGCTGAAAGCGGCGATGATCTCATCGGTGCAAGTGTGGTGTTGACGAGCGGTACAGGCGGTACGCTTACCAACTATGAGGGCGAGTTTATTATCAAAGCCGAGGCTTTCCCTGCTACCATCAAAATCTCTTACACAGGCTACGAACCACAAGAATTGGTCGTGAACGATGCCGCGCAAAAGATTGATGTGCGTCTTTCCAGCGCCAGCATTCTCATGGAGGAAGCCGTCGTGCTAGGCCAACGGGTTGATGACAAACAAAAAGCCGCGCCACTCACGATAGAAAACATGGATGCGCTTGCTATCAAACAGACCGCTTCTGTGAGCTTTTACAACGGGCTTGGCAATCTAAAGGGGGTGGACCTTACCACCGCTTCGCTGGGCTTCACGATCATTAATACGCGAGGATTCAACTCTACCAGCCCCGTGCGTTCGCTCCAAATCATTGATGGGGTGGACAACCAGGCGCCTGGGCTCAATTTCTCCCTGGGAAACTTCCTAGGGTGCAGTGATTTAGACGTAGTGAAAGTTGACCTCATTCAAGGCGCGAGTTCAGCATTCTACGGCCCCAACGCTTTCAATGGCGTGATTTCGATGGAGACGAAAAACCCTTTTGTACACAAAGGGCTGGCCGCCAGTGTGAAATACGGCAGCCGCAACATGGCAGAAACGGCCCTCCGATGGGCGCAGGCATTCAAAAACAAAAATGGCGACTTGTCTTCCGCGCTCAAGATTAACTTGTTTTACCTCAGGGCAAATGACTGGGTGGCCAATAATTATGGCCCGGTGGATGGCACCAAAACAGGTATTGGCAACCCAGGGCGTTGGGATGCAGTGAATATTTATGGCGACGAATATTTCTCGCTCAACGATTTTTCTGACCCCGCTAACCTGTCTCAAAGTTCTGCAGGCTTGGGTACATTTCACAGAACTGGTTATCGGGAAGAAGATTTGGTAGACTATGACACGAAGAATTTTAAAGCGGGTTTGGCCTACCATATTCGCACCAACCCGTCAAAGGAATTTGAGTCGCCAGAGTTGATTTTTGCTTCAAACTACGGCACCGGCACCACCGTGTACCAAGGTGACAACCGCTTCAGCCTGCGCGGGATCAAGTTTTGGCAAAACCGCATTGAATTCAGGAAAAAAGACAAATACTTTATTCGAGCTTATGCCACCAACGAAGATGCCGGCCGCTCCTACGACCCGTACTTTACGGCCCTTCGTCTTCAACGGGAAGTCAAAAGCGACGAAAACTGGTCGCTTAACTATAACGATTATTGGGGAGATTTTATCTATCCCCGCATGAAGGCGCAAGGCTACCCGCAAAATGTGATTTTCTTGCCGGAGCCACCCTTTGTAGTGTTCGATACTGCTTCGTCACAGCAATGGCTTCGCATGCCTTCCAGCATTGACTCTTTGCGCGTATGGCATCAACTTGCAGAAGCTTATGCCAATGGCGTTGACCCTCAAAGACCGGATGAAACTTTCCCGTTTTTGGACCCAAATTCAACTGACCCAAACGAAAGAGCACGTTTCCAGGAAGCATTCGACCGCATCACTTCTTTGAAATCAACCGAAGGAGGCACTCGTTTTTACGACAAATCGGCTTTGTACCACGTGCATGGAGAATACCGTTTTTCACCAGAATGGACAGACGAGGTTCGGCTCGGGGCGAATGGGCGGCTTTATGCTCCCAAGTCTGAGGGTACGATTTTCAAGGATACCGCAGGTGTGCCAGCGATCCGGAATACCGAATTTGGCATCTATGGTGGGATCGAGAAAAAGTTTTTCGATGACAAACTCATTGCCAACGTGTCAGCGCGGGTGGATAAGAACGAAAACTTCGATTGGGTGTCTACGCCAGCGGCTTCCCTGGTTTGGATACCGGAAGTCAACAACTACCTCCGGTTCTCTTTCTCTTCCGCCGTGCGCAACCCAACGCTCACAGACCAATATCTGAATCTGAATGTTGGTCGGGCTACCTTGCTGGGCAACCTGGACGGTTTTAAGGATTTAATCACCGTCGAATCGTTCCGCAGGTATCTTGACACGCGTGACACGGTTATTCGTTTTGATGTAGCGCCTATTCAGCCAGAAAAGGTCAAAACTTTTGAAGTGGGCTACCGCACTACCTTGTTTGGAAAACTCTATGTGGACGCAGGCTATTACTACAGTTTTTACAACGACTTTATCGGATACAACATCGGCATCTATTCCGATTTTGACCCTATGACAGGTTTCCCCCTAAACACACGAGCCTATCGGGTAGCGGCCAACTCGACTCAAGAGGTGACGACGCAGGGCTTGGCAGTAGGGATGAACTACTATTTCGCTGATTTTTACCAGATTGCGGGCAATTATTCTTGGAACAAGTTGAACAAGGCCTTCCCAGATGATCCCATCATTCCTGCTTTCAACACCCCGGAGCACAAATACAATGTGAGCTTTTCAGGGCGAGACGTGCCGCTCAACCTCGGTTTTGCAAAATTGAAAAAGACTGGTTTCAATGTGACCTACAAGTGGATTCAAGGCTTTACCTTTGAAGGCTCTCCACAATTCACGGGCAGTGTGCCGACCTACGATATGGTGGACGCACAAGTGAACGCAACGTTCGACAAAATCCACACCACCGTTAAAATCGGTGCTTCCAACATCTTGAACAACCAAGTATCTCAGACCTATGGCGGCCCACGCATCGGCACGATGGCTTACGCTTCCATCGTATACGATTTTGCAAAAAAATGATTTTGAACATTTTAACCAACCATTCATTGTTATCATGAAACAACTTAAAGTACTCCTGCTTTTGACCCTTTTTTCTGCCTCGATATCGGCGCAGACTGATCGTTATTTTGATCAAGTGTTTTCCAGCGTGGACGTGACCGCTGATGTAACTTACGGTGTGAACGCTACCGTGCTGCTTTTGGCGCCGCCACCCAACGGAGCTGGACAAGCAATTCCGCAAGCACTGAAGGTGGATATTTATGAGCCAAGCGGCGACGTTAAGACCGACCGTCCTTTGGTTATCATCCTGCACACGGGCAACTTTCTGCCACCGCAAGTAAACGGCGGTTGCTCAGGTACGCGCAAAGATGCCACCGATGTATCCTATGCCAGGCGCCTTGCCAGGATGGGTTATGTGGTTGGCGTGGCTGACTACCGCCTTGGCTGGAATCCCGTAGCAGGCACGCAAACCGAACGTATTTATACGCTTATCAATGCGGCTTACCGTGGCGTTCAGGATGTCAATACATGTATTCGTTTCTTCCGCAAGGATGTGGCTATTGGTGGGAATAATTATGGTATAGACCCAACCAAAATTACCGTTTGGGGCATCGGAACGGGTGGCTACATTGCCGCCGCCGCTGCGACCCTCGACACCATTACGGATACTTATATTCCTAAGTTTCTGACTCCACAAGGTCCGATGGTGCTTGAAGCACTGAGCGGCAATGTAGCTGGTACAACTTACGGTGTGAACAACATTGGCCATCCTGCATATCCTGCGGGCGATACCCTTAACTATCCTAACCACGTTGGCTACAGCTCTGCATTTAATCTGGCAGTGAACCTTGGCGGCGCTTTGGGTGACACCTCTTGGATCGAAGCGGGCGAAATGCCGATCATCTCGTTCCACAATCCTACCGACCCATTTGCTCCTTGTGGGACTGCGATTGTACTCGTGCCACCGCCCATAAACCTCCCTGTGGTGGAAGTAACGGGCAGCTGTGGATTCCAACCAATCCTCAATGCCAAGGGCAATCAGAATGCCATCATTGCAGCCAACCTGACGGATCCACTTTCTGTCAAAGCTAAGGCTTTGAATGGCGGCATTGAGGGTTTCTATCCCTTCTTGGGCACTGATTCCAGCCCTTGGGGATTTGCGGCCAGTTCGAACCCTTATGGCCTTGCGACTGACCCTTTGTGTGAAACCCATGCAGCCACGCACGATGCATATCAGGATACCATTATTGCTTATTTTGCACCAAGAGCATGTGCAGTGCTTGGTCTCGGCAATTGCAGTACCAAATTTGTAAATACAAAAGACTTGAGCACCACGCAGGTTGGTATGTCTGCCGTCCCCAACCCGACAGATGGTGATTTCACGCTGAAAACCAACGAGCATTTCACGATGCAAAGCATTGAAATCGTAGACATCGCTGGCCGTCGCTGTGCTAGCTTCCAAAACGTGAACGCCAACCAGTTCACTGTGACGCGCAATGGTTTGGCACCTGGTGTTTACTTTGCTCGCGTTCGTTTTAACGAAGGCACGGTGATACAGAAGGTAATTTTACAATAAGGTATGGCGCGAAATTTATTTCGCGTTCAATAATTTTCAAGCGGCGGCACGGTATCCAATCCGTGTCGCCGCTTGGTTTTTACTTATAATTGGCATTCTCGGAAACTGCTACCTTTGACCGCTTTAACCGCCGATTTAGCCGCCGAAGCCCAACGGGCGAAGGAGGCAGGGCGCAGGAGGCATCCCCGAATCCCCCCTCCTACGCCTCCGCTCCGTCAAAACTATGGCGGATGAAAAGGGCTTCGGCGGGTAAAGATAAACACATCACCAACCGCATGAAAGTTCTCATCCCCGTTGCCGGTGTCGGCACCCGCCTTAGACCGCACACCTACACCCAACCCAAGCCACTGATGCCGGTGGCTGGCAAGCCCATCATTTGTTTTATCGTGGACAAACTAGTGGAGGCGGGCATAAAAGATTTCGTGTTTGTGATCGGCTATTTGGGCGATAAGGTGCGGCATTTTATTGAAGAAACTTACCCGAAGCTGCATACCGAATTTGTCTATCAGGAACATCGCGAAGGTTCAGCACATGCCGTCTGGACGGCTCGCGAAGCCATTGAGGATGAAGATGAAATCTTCATCGCGTTCGGCGATTCTATTTTTGATCTGGATCTCCAACACATGCTCGACTGCCCACATTCCTGTCTTGGGGTAAAAAAAGTGAGTGACCCCCGCGATTTTGGCGTGGCAGAATTTGGAGAAGATGGCCGTGTGACCCGTTTGGTTGAAAAGCCCAGGATTCCCAAATCCAACATGGCGATCGTCGGGCTTTACAAAATTCGGGAAGTGCGGGCGCTTATCCGGGCCACTGAATACCTTATTCAGAACGATATCCGAACTGTGAGCGAATTCCAGCTGACCGACGCCTTGCAGTATATGGTAGCCCAAGGCACACATTTCCACGCGATTCCGGTACAAAATTGGTTTGACTGTGGGAGAAAAGAAGTGCTGCTCGAAACCAACGCCATGTTGCTCGACAAACGCGGAGTCGCAACCAGCCAACGGGATTTGCCCGAGTTTGGAAACACAATTTTTATACATCCAGTCGCAGTTGGAAGCAACTGTAATATTGCCCACAGCATCATCGGTCCACACGTCACTATTGGCGACAACGCTCGAATCCAGCGGAGCATCGTAAAAGACAGCATCATCGGCAACTTTGCCGCACTGGAAGATGTGGTGCTCAAACATTCTGTCATCGGAGCTGATGCCAGCATTCGCGGAATGGACTTGAGCCTCAACATTGGTGATAATACTGAGATAGACTTTGGATAGTGGACGTTGGACGTTGGATTTGCAACCTGTCTTCTACAACCAACGTTGAATGTCCAAAGTCCAAAGTCCAAAGTCCAATGTCCAACGTCCAACGTCCAGAGTCCAACGTCCAACGTCCAACGTCCAGAGTCCAGAGTCCAACGTCCACTATCCAAAGTCCTACAAACATGAAATCAATTCGACTGCTGACCTTTCTTTTTCTGCTGAGCCTTTTTTTATTTTCACAGACCGCTTGTGTCTATTACCAGCGCTATTCGATGTCGAATTCAAGGCTGCAAAAAATCAATCCGGAGGGGCTCTCCATCTACCTCGTGGATGCCGCGCACCCCCTAACCCGAGGGTGGTATTTGTCAGAACCAAGATTTGAAAAAAACAGTGTCAGCGGTTTTATTAGCCGTATGGCAGAGGTGGAAATACTGGAAGCTTCTATGCTGCGCGGCCGAGCTGATGCTCAGCAAAGTAAGAACGACATTCTGCTTTATGCCAAACCACAGTTTGCAATCGCGTTGCCCGATACTGCCACTTTGACCATTCAAAATACAAATCTGGAAAAGGTCGAAGTGTGCGAATTGAACCATGTGCGCACCATTGGTATGCCCTTATTGGGCTGCACGGGGGGATTGCTGCTGGTATACCTTATATCGGGTGGGATAGAGTAGCTATACCGGCTGCTTTATCTGCCGGATACGAGAATAGGGATTTCCCTCAATATTCCAGCGACTAAAGTCGCCGGTACCTACTCACCATGTTTGGCTTTGATTCCAAAAAGGCGGGTTGTTAAAAGGGTTGTTGTTTTGTATTTGTTGGCGGGCTTCTTCAGCCTCCTTCGCCCTTTGGGCTTCGGCGGTTAAACGTTCCACCTTTGTTTTTTCAAAAATATCTTGCGGCAGAAAGTAAGTTTTTTCCTCGTCGTGTTCGTTGGCAAAAGGATTTTCAGATTCTTTCTCTTCTTCATCTTCCAGTTCACCTTTGAAAAGGAAGGCTGCAAAAATCCCGGCCAAACTCCCGATAAGGTGGCTTTCCCAAGAAATGCCTTCCTGTTCGGGCAATACCCCCAAAAACATACCGCTATACAGCAGCATAACGATGGCCGCTAGAATGATGGAACGCAGGCTACGCCTAAAAATGCCGTTCCAGAACATAAACGAAACCAGTCCGTAAATGATCCCACTCGCCCCGATGTGCGACACTGGCCGTGCAAACAGCCATACAGCAGCGCCCGTAACAAAATAGATGAGCCAGAAAGCCCTCATCGCCACTTTCCGGTAAAAATAAAGGGATATGAACGTGAGCACGAACAACGGTACCGTATTGGAAATCAAGTGTTTCCAACTTCCGTGTATCAAAGGAGCGGTCACAATTCCCCTTAGTCCCCATGCCCTGCGCGACATGATTCCGTAGGCGCCAGGGTCGAACCCATCGGTCACTTGCCACAGATGCACCAGCCAGAGCAAGCCGACTGCTACGAATGGGAAGCGCAGGCTTTCAAGCAGGTGTTGCCGGGTCAGGTGAAAACTGTCAGTTTCGCTGTCAAGCATGGATTTCACGGGCGGGAATACAATGGAGTGATGGATGGATGGAGTGTTTTAGAAGGAGCGTTTCTGAGATTAAGCGCTACTCCTAAGCCTAAAACTGGAAACCCTCCAGTTGTTTCCATTGAAGGTTTTAGTCGGAGGCTTAGGTCGTCGCTTATGTCGAAACGGGCGAGATGCGCATCTACAAAAGCATCTGTTACGGCCAAAAGGTAAGTTACGCCAAGCGCGAGATACCATTTCTCGGTATAACCCCGGAAGGTGTCGCGATAGGACTTGGTACGCGTAGCGTCGAAAGTATTGTAAGGCGATTCGGTGGGGTTGGTGTTGGGGTCGTCGTCCACCAGAATTTTGTAGTTGTCGCGAAGCTTGTGATAAGTTTTCTGTGTGTCGAAAGTGAAATAGCCTATCCCGGCCAGCGCGCCCCAAACAATGGGGATCTTCCACCATTTCTTGTTGTACGCCTGCCCTGCTCCTGGCAAAACAAATGAGAGCAATGCTGCCATTCGCGGGTTGGGGTAATTTTTGGAGAATACCCGCTGAACGATCCATTTCTTTTTTTCTTTCTGGATCAAGGTATCAGAAACTATTGAATCATTGTTTAACTTCAACCCCAAAGTGTCCTCAGCGGCGAATGGTGGCTTTTTGAAAAGAGAGTCTCGATCTATCGGAAAGAAGGAGGGCGGTGAAAGAGAATCTGGGCCTGCGACGTGCACAGAATCAGGCTTTTGAGCAAAAATCTGGAAACATATAAATGCCGCCAGGCAAGTAAAAAATAGTCGCATCCTCATTGTTTGGCAAAAGTAACGCGCCAGCGCAAAAAACGTTGCGGCGAACGAAGCTTGTGCTTCGTTCGCCGCAATTTTTCTAACACTCTTTTCTTAGTTTAACGTGAGTTTTGGAGAGATCCAACGTATAATGGCAATCCCAGTCGCGTAGCGACGACATTTTGGTAGCTTATTGTATATCATTCGCGTTACGCATCAGTACCTGTTTGGCATTAAAATCTGATACAATGGCTGTGAGTGTGACGGGTGTCGCGGGTGTGGCCAAGCTGGAGAATGTAGCGGAACCACTGGTGAACATCGCGATGGTGCCGCTGCCATCGTTGAGCGTTCTATTGCCCGAAAGCGTGGCGCCGCCCGTGATGGATACATTTGAAATTTTCACCAAAGTGCTTTCCCAAGCGTTGAAGTTTGTGTTGATTTGAGCAATGGTGGCCACCCGTGGGGTGATGGTATTGCCTGAGCTCTTCAACGAAGCGTTGGTAAGCGGAACGTTGTTAAGTTGCAAGAGTTTGTTGTACTCACTCAATTCAACATCTGACACGGATATTTCCACTTCGTCGCCAAGGTTGAACGTGTGGGCGGCATCAAAACGTACGAGAATGCCCGCCGTTCCATCCTGAAGATACAGGTTGCGGTTGTTCAGATTGTTGCCAACACGGTCAGAAATGACTAAGCCTTTGATTTTGCGGCCACTGGGCACAAAGGTCGTCGTGCCCGTAAACAATGCCCGGATGGTGCCGAGGTCCACGAGTGTTTCTGGGCCACCACCTTGTCCGCAACGGGGGCCGTTCATTGCCACGTCGTTCAGGTCGCGGATATAAAGTTGGTAGTCGTTGCCGTAAATGCCCAGCACCCCAGTAATGCTGCCTTTGCCTGTAGGGGTTTTTTGAACAGCGAAATTGGCAAAGCCGCTGGTACGCACGAGGAGTTGGGCGCCGCCGCAGTTTTCGATGGTGCGGTTTACACTGAATTGTGCAGGAGCGTCTGCCCAGATTTGGGCGGTATCGAGTTTTGCAAATTGTACGCCCTCCAGTGTAATGAGTGTGCTAACAAGGCTTGCGTTCATTTGTGAGATAGACACGACTTTAGGCGTGGGTGCAGCCCCGAGAAAACCGCGTACGATCTGGTTGCGCTCCTGGTTTTCAGTAATGCCTATGTCGGTCGCCTGGCCGTTTTCTAGGATAAAACTTCCTACAAGTTGAATGAGGTCGTTGTAATCGGTGAGCATCAAACCCTTGCAGCGGATGTATATTTTGCGACCTACCGGGTAGCGATTGTAAAGGTATCCGTTGCTGAATTTCACTTCAATACCACCTGTAGAGTCTTGAATAACAATGGTTTTGTAGTAGTTTCCTGAACGGTCGTCCATGATAACGGTTCCGCTGATTACCAAATCCTCGGTGATCCGGTCAAAACCTTTGGGGGTTATGTGGAAGCCTTTGAGGGCCTGAATGGTGGTATTGGTTGGAATGTCTTTTCCATCGCCGCCGACGGGCGGTTCGTCAAAATCGGTTTTGACACAGGCGACAAAAGAAACCGTCAAAAAGAGTGTGGCTACGAGGCCGATTGCGAGGTTTTTATTTTTTTGGAAAAACATGGTTGAATGTTTTTTTGTGTTGAAAATCGTGAGCGTTGTTGAGCAGGTTGAGGTTGTTGAGGGTTGAGATCGTTGAGAGTTGAGATCGTTGAGGAGGGTATTGTTATCAATCCTCAACATTCTCAACTCAAATCCTCACTCCCAGAGAAATGAAGTAATTCAGCCCGGGGGCGTATTGGTTTTCATCAGAGTACAGTAATTCGTTGTCTGGATCCCGGCTAAAGGTAGTGAGGTTGGATTCGCGGCCCGAAACACGGATGTTTTTGTTGTCCAAAATGTTGTTCACGCCCACATTTAGGTAAATGAAAACATCGTTGATTTTCCAGGATTTTCCACCAAAAAAGTCCAACGTATAGGCGGAAGGGGCTTTAATTTGATCAATGATGGTTCCCCATAGCGGTGTCCCTGGCCCTTGGCCTAATGGGTACTGTGCGGCTAGCACCCCTTCGGCTGTTCGGCGGGTAGGATCGAACGAAGACCAGAAATTGTCCGTCCAGTTGAAAGAAAGCGATGCGAACCAAAATCTTTTGCCCTCGTGTTTCAGGCCGAGAGAAGCTGCTGTTTGAGGGGTCCGTGGCACGAGAAAATTTTTCTGGTAAACGGTTTCCGGTTCTTGTGTTTCGCCCGTATTGTCATAGGTCACATAAAGCAGTGGTTGAGAGGTGTAGTGGTAGTACCCCAGGTTAGTCGCGCCGCTCAGCACCCAAGATGGTACTGGTTTGAACTCGAAAGCCGCCTCTACGCCCATGTGCTGACGGTCAACGCCTGTCCGCACGAGTGTGGCAAATTCGTTTTCCCTTGGGATGTATTGTTGATAGGTTTCCACTTCGTCCTTGAAGTTCGTTAAGTAGCCCGTCAATCGGGCACGGAGCTTCGGAGCACGGTGGATGAAGCCAGCTTCTACACTTTGCAAGGTGTAAGGATCCACCCCAGGCACTACACTGTTCTGGTTGCGTGGAGACAGGAAAATATCGCGGAACTGTGGTGCTTTGGTGCCGATAAAGCCATTGGCATACAGGTAGTTGCGCCCATTTGCCTTGTAGG
>JACMMM010000094.1 GCA_014379065.1 Saprospiraceae bacterium | reverse complement strand
GGCAAAGGCAGTTCAGATTCAGCGTTGAACAATCAGTTTTTGCCGTTCTAAACGCTCACCATTTTGGACGATGACAAGATAGGCGCCTACTGGAAGTGATGTGTTGATAGAGGTTTGGATCTCTGAAATCGCTTGGCGATACACTTCACGTCCTCCCAAATCATTTATCGTAAGTTGGGTTAGGGCAGAAGGGGCTTCGTGAAGGGTTATGGAAAAGTTGCCCGCGCTTGGGTTTGGGCTGATTTCTAAATTTTCGAAAGCGTGGGGCTCGCCCGTGCCTATCATACTGGTAGCAAATTTAGTGACGAAAGCACCCGTGCCGGGCGCCATATAGCCTTCTTCGTTAAAACCAGTAAAAAATAGTCCTGCCCCGTGCATAAACCCTGCATCATCAAAAGCGATGCTTGAGCCGTAATACAAATTGGGCAAGCCTTCGCACCCGGCGCCACCTAAGGACCTCGCCCATTGATGGGTGCCATCATTGCTTGTTGCAGTGATCAGGGCATCCAGGCAGCCGTCTACAACGACCTCGGAGCCACCGATATTCAACGATTTGCTGATATAACCGGCGGTATAAATATTGCCTAAATTGTCCAACTCGACATCCATCACAGTAAAATCATCGGTATCATATTCTATGAATACAGGTATGGAATAGGAAGATTGATCCAATTTTAAGACGATGCCTGCATAGTCGTTGTTGATCGTCATGATTGGGCTGTCGTCAAGTTGAAGATCAACTGCAGCATCCATGGCCAAATAAATATGCCCTGTTTCATCCGTATCAATGCCTAGTATGTTAAAATAGTTGCTGGAATTAACACTTCTTACCCACCGAGCATCGCCGTTTGCAGTAAGGTCAGCAACAAAAGTACCTATTGTGCCAACAGGCGCAACAAGGCTCAAGCCGTTTGCAAATTTCAAAGTATTGATATAGCCGCCTACCAGCACCACCTGATCGTTGTTGTTTACGGCCAGTTGTTGCAAAAAGGATGCTCCGCTTTCGGGCGCAAGAAAATGAACGGCCTGCGGATTGCCGTTTGCTGCGCTGTATGAAGCAAGAAAAAAACTGTTGCCGGGAAGGTTGTTGTACGTAAAATTTGGACCAAAATCGACCTTGGCGCCCCCGTAATTGCCTGCAATGAATAAAGTCCCTGCACTATTCGCCTCCAAGCCGGCGACACTGAAAAAAGTGCTTTCACCCCCGCTGATGGTTTTGGCCCATTGGGCTTGGCCTTGAGGGTCAAATTTTGCTATGAAAACCTCGTCACAAATGTCAGTGCACTTTCTTGCGATCTGGATATTATTGCCAAAATTGACCTGCATAACCCCGAATGGCGCTGCGATATAAACTCCATCGGATGTTGCAGAACACAGGTGTGCCCCTTTGTACAAATCGCCCACATAACCCAAATTTTTTACCCACTCCATTGAGCCTTGCGCATCATATTTTGCCAAAGCTAAGAACTCTCCCTCGATACCAGGTGTAATCGTTACTTCTGAACCGAATGTACAGGGGGCAGAGCACCTCATGGCGATATAAGCAGAGCCCGATGCCGCTTCCACAGCGATATCAAAAACCTCAATGCCGGTGCCATCCGAGTTAACAGTGCTCGCTTCGACTCCAGAGAACCAGAGCATGTGGGGAAAATTTGCCTGTGTGAAGCACGGGATCGAAAGGAGCAGTAAGACAGAAGTGAATAAATAATGTTTCATATTTTTTTAAATGATGCATGAAATTAATGAGGCATAAAAGACTCCAGCAACCATCTCAAAAAATGCCTGCTGGCTAGGAGACTTATCTATAAATCTGCCGGTACAATATTTACAAATATAAGATAAAACTTGTGCCAACTGGCAATAAATATCCTTTGCCAATCTTTCGGGATGATTTATGTCCTTATTTCACCAACTCCCACATACGAATCACCTCTACAGCTTCCCGTACATCATGCACCCTTAAAATACTCGAGCCCTGTTGCAACGCGACCATGTGCAAGGCCGTTGTGCCATTCAATGCCTCAGCAGGCTTGATTCCGAGTGGTTTACAGATCATGGATTTTCGGGAAAGTCCAGCGAGTATGGGTAGCCCCAGCACATTTTGGAAGACATGCAGGTTTTTTAGCAGGCTGAAATTGTGCTCCACCGTTTTGCCAAAACCAAAGCCTGGGTCAAGCAAAATGTCTTTCACCCCTAGCCCATGAAGGGTTTCTATTTTTTGGACGAAAAAATCCAGCACTTCTGTCACAACATCCTCGTAATCAGGGCTCTTCTGCATATTATCCGGTGTGCCTTGCATGTGCATCAGAACGTACGGGATGCCCAATGTGGCGACTGTTTCCAACATTTTGGGGTCGAGATTGCCCGCAGAAATGTCATTCACGATGCTTGCGCCCGCTTGCACGGCAGCACTTGCAACGTTTGCCCGCCAGGTATCTACAGAAACAATCGTGTTGGGGAAATTTTTCAAAATGGCCTCAATGCCGGGAAGAGTGCGGCGCATTTCTTCCGATTCGCTGACTTCGATCGCGCCAGGTCGGGAGGATGCTCCGCCGATGTCGAGGATGGACGCGCCTTCACGGAGCATTTTTTCGGCTTGCTGCAATAAGGTCGTCTCTTTAAGGTATTGGCCGCCATCAAAAAACGAATCCGGCGTCACGTTGAGAATACCCATCACCACCGGGCGCGAGAGATCGAGCAGCTGGCCCTTACAGTTTATGGACGTTGGATGTTGGACGCTGGACGTTGGACGTTGGACGTTGGACATTAGACGTTGGATGTTGGACATTGGATGATAGACTTTGGACGTTCAGGTATCAAAGTCCAACGTCAAATGTCCAACATCCAACGTCTAGGGATTCCGCTTGGGGAAAAGTTTGCGCAGCAAGGTCACGGGGGAAAAAGAAGCGTTGGACGGGGCAGATTCTACGAATACCAATTTGTCACCGCGCGATGGACTTGAAACAGCGACCAGTAGTGCATTTCGGCCATCTTCTTGCACCTTTTCAACCGAGTCCAGTCGCCAATCGTGTGGTTGAGAAAGCCCTTCGGGTTGCTCTGAAAACGTATCGGCAAGATGGTATCCTTTGGATTCGAGGGCTTGGAGGGCTTCGGAAACAGATTGACTTTTTTGCATGATTGATTCGTGGCGGACGGCTGAATGGTTGGACTTTTTACCCGCCCCCGCCTGCCAAGCCTTGGCGGGCAGGGTAGGCTTGCCGTTGGAGGGTGGCCACTTGGATTTTGAAGCGTAATACGACACCCAAATGAACGATGAAGCTACTAAAAAAGCTGTGCCATAGACCGAAAAAAGTTTTCCACAACGGTTTTCAAAGGGTGGTGCTGCGAACTCAGGTGCCCAACTCTAACTGCTCGCGCACTAATTGGTAGTAAGCCCCTCTCTTATTGGTCAATTCCTGATGGGTGCCTTGCTCCAGCACCTCACCTTTTTCAAGCACAATGATATTGTCGGCATTGCGCACCGTGCTGAGCCGGTGCGCTACGATGACCACTGTTTTTCCCTTGAAAGCAGCTTCCAAATTCCGCATGATCACCTTTTCATTGTGAGCATCCAAGGCATTGGTAGCCTCGTCAAAAAAGATGTATTTTGGGTTTTTGTAGATCGCCCGGGCAATGAGCAGACGTTGTTTTTGGCCTTGACTTAACCCCGTGCCGTCTTGCCCGATCTTGGTATTGAAGCCAAGCGGGAGCATTTCGATAAATGCCTGGATATGAGCAGTTTTGGCCGCGTCGAGTAAGCGCGAGCGGTCTATGTTTTCTTCGCCCAGTGCGATATTGCGGGCAATCGTGTCGTTGAAAATAAAGCCGTCTTGCATGACTACCCCGCAGTTGGCCCGCCACACCTTGTGGTGGAAGCTGTCGAGTCCCAGGTCATTCAGTCGAATGCTGCCTTCTTGTGGGGTGTAGAAATTGAGCATCAGTTTCAAAAGCGTCGTTTTGCCCGATCCAGAAGTACCCACAATTGCCGTGGTTTTGCCGTGTGGGAAATGGAGGTCAATGTGTTTCAGCACCCAAGGGTCGTGCGGGCCTCCGTAGCGGAACGATACGTTCTGCATCGTCAGTTCTGCGGCTTTTGGCAGTTCACTTACTTTCGCGTCTTCATTGGCGTCCTCGTCAGCGCGTTGGTGGATTTCGTTCATGCGCTCCAGGCTTATTTTTGCCTCCTGGGCATGCAGGATAAACTGCACGAGCGATTCAAGGGGGCTGTTCATGTGTCCGATGATGTATTGCACGGCCAGCATCGCACCGAGCGTCATTTGGTTGTCGATCACCGCCTGTGCCGCCAGCACCGAAATGACAATATTTTTTCCTTCGTTGATGAAGGCTGCACCCGCACGTTGCGCCTGGTCAGTGGATAAATACTGGACATTTACCCGGAAAAGCCGCGCTTGAATGCGCTCCCAGGCCCAGCGTTTTTGTCGTTCGGCATTGTGCAGTTTTATTTCCTGCATCCCGTTCACAAGTTGGATGAGGGCGTTTTGGTTTTCGGCCATTTGCTCGAAACGGCGATAATCCAGCGAACGCCGCCGTGCCAGAAAAAGCCAGACCCAACCAAAATAACCAGCCGCCCCCAAGGCGAAAACAAAGAAAATCAATTTGTTATAAAACAAGAGCACCCCGCCAAACACCAACAAATTGACCAAGGAGAAAATCGTGACCAATGACGAAGAAGTCAAAAAGCGCTCCACCCGTTCGTTGTCGTAAATCCGTTGCAGGAGATCGCCAGTCATCTTTGAATCAAAGTACGACATCGGCAGCCTCATCAGTTTCAACAGAAAATCCGAGACCAGATTGATGTTAATGCGCGTACCGATATGGAGCAAAATCCAGCCCCGAATAAACTCTACCGCTACCTGGCTAGCAAAAAGCACCCCCTGTGCGGCGAGAATGAGGTAGACAAAATTGAGTTCGCGCAACTGTACCCCCTTGTCAACCAAAGCTTGCATCAAAAATGGGAATGCCAGTTGAATGAGGCTACCCAATAAAAGCCCTATACCGAGTTGCCAGATCAGGCGTTTATGCTGACCCAGATAAGGCCATAAAAATTTGAATCCCGAACGGTTTGTTTTTTCGCCTTCGCGGTCAAAAAACTCTGGGGTGGTTTCCAACAAGAGCAAAATACCTTGTGGCTCGGTGTTCACCACGTCACTGATCCAGCCGTTGAGAAAGTCCTGCTCTTTCAATTGGATTTTTCCTGAAGCGGGATCGGCTACAAACACTTGCCCGCCCGAAATTTTGTAGACCACGAGGAAATGGTCCTGTTTCCAATGGGCCACGCAAGGCAGAGGAATGTCGGTCGAAAGTCGGCTGAATCCCGTTTTTGCCCCCAAAGTGCGAAAACCTATCTTTTCAGCGGCCTCGGCAATGCCTGCAAGCGATGCGCTCACCTTGTCGGTGTGCGAGAGTTGGCGCAAAAACTCGATGGAATAGAACCGGCCATAATGCCGCGCAATCATGCGCAGACAGGCCGCACCGCAGTCGGAGGAGTCAAATTGTTTGTCGAAAGGGAAGTTGTCCACGATGAGAATTGTGCGGGGATTGGATGCAAAAATAGGCGAATGGTTCGGTTGGAAAAATCATTGGGGGTTTTTGACGGCGATTGTTTCGTTTCTGGCCAATTTTGCGCCGCCTGGAAAGTACCCCGGAACTCCGTTCCGGGGACGATTGATCCTCTCCCCGGAACGGAGTTCCGGGATACTACGCTACACTATGATCAACAAAGAACAAATCGCCGAGCGTTTCCGCCAGTTGCAAGACGATATCTGCCGCTCGCTCGAATCCGCCGATGGTGGAGGCAAGTTTTTGGAAGACAATTGGTTGCGACCCGAGGGTGGGGGAGGGCGGAGCCGTGTGTTGGAGGGTATCACCATCGAAAAAGGGGGCGTCATGTTTTCTGCCGTGCACGGGCCTTTGCCGGAAATCACGGCCAAAGCCATGAACCTCGCGCCCACGGATTTTTTCGCTACAGGGGTTTCTATCGTGTTGCACCCACACAGCCCGATGGCGCCTATCATTCACATGAACGTGCGTTATTTCGAAACGGCAGGCGGCGAACGCTGGTGGTTTGGCGGCGGCATTGACCTCACGCCGCATTATGTAGTGCCCGCAGATGCGCAGTTTTTCCACCAGCAATTGCGCGATACTTGCGAACGTTTTTCCCCAAGATTCTACTCAGATTTCAAAAGACAGGCTGACGATTATTTTTTCCTGAGACACCGCCAGGAAACACGGGGCATTGGGGGTATTTTCTTTGATTACCTGGATGAAAAAACGGGCCTTTCACAAGAAAAACTCTTGGAATTCGCATTAGCCGTGGGCGAAACCTTTGCACCGACGTACACAGAACTCCTGCGCCGCGCTGCGCCCCGAACCTTTGACGAACGCGAAAAGCGTTGGCAGATGCTCCGCCGGGGCCGCTATGTCGAGTTTAACCTCGTGTGGGATCGCGGCACCAAATTCGGCCTCGAAACCAATGGCCGGACTGAGAGCATCCTTATGTCCATGCCGCCCACGGCGCAGTGGGCTTACAATATTCAGCCGGAACCGGGGAGCCCAGAAGCGGAGACCTTGGGGTGGCTGCGAAAGGGGGTGGAATGGGTGGGAGAAATATCCAATATCCAATAAAGAATTTCCAATGTCCAAGTTTTGCCAGCGCCTGGGCCATGCGCTTCTGAGCTTTGTTAGAAAAAGAAAATGGTTTACGATGAATGAAACTTTTTGGAAGTTTGACTTGTATGCCAAGTCTTTGCTGCACAAATCTTAATTTTGCAGCCCGCCCCAAAATGACACCAATCCAAAATTTAATATGGCAACCAATCTCAATTTTCTCGAAGAACTCCGTTGGCGCGGCCTCATCCACGACTTTACGCCCGGCGTGGAAGAACATTTCAATCAAGGAATGGTGCGCGCCTACATCGGCTTTGATCCCACCGCTCCCTCAATGCAGCTGGGCAATTACGTGCAAATCATGCTGCTCACTTTTCTCCAACGCGCTGGCCACCAGCCAGTTGTGTTGATGGGAGGTGCCACTGGTCGCATCGGTGACCCGAGTGGCAAGGACAAGGAGCGCGACCTGAGAAGTTTTGAGGAACTGGATACCAATATGGCCCATCAAGCTGAACAGGCCAAACGTATGCTCGACTTTAACCCTGCCACGCCCAACCACGCGCTGTTGGTGAACAACTACGATTTTTACAAGGACATAAACGTGTTGGACTTCCTGCGCGATGTAGGCAAGTATGTGACGGTCAATTACATGATGTCAAAAGAAAGCGTAAAAAAAAGGATAAACCGCAAAACAGATGAGAAAGGAGAAGATGGGGTAGGAGAAGATGGCATATCCTTTACCGAGTTCACTTACCAATTGTTGCAAGGCTACGATTTTGTGCTGCTGCACCGCAATCACGGCATCACGGTTCAGATGGGCGGCTCCGACCAATATGGCAATATCACTACTGGGGTAACGTTGGCACGCAAAATTGACGAGGCAAAAGTCTTTGCCGTCACCACGCCATTGCTCACAAAATCCGATGGGTCAAAGTTTGGCAAAAGCGAATCGGGCAATATTTGGCTCGACCCGACAATGACCACCCCGTATAAATTTTACCAGTTTTGGCTCAATGCCGACGACCGTGACCTGCCCAAATTCTTGCGTTACTTCTCGCTTAAAAACCGCGAAGAGATTGAGAATATCGAAGCCCGCCAATCGGCGCAGGAGATTAAGCGGGTGTTTGCCGAGGAACTGACGGTGCGCATACATGGACAAGAGGCCTACGAATCGGTGTTGGCGGTGTCCAAACTTTTGTTTGACCCTAAGGCTGATGCCGACACGCTGCGCAGTCTTGATGCCGACACTTTGGCGCAGGTGGCGGAAGAAATTCCTGCACCAAAAATTGAACTTTCGAATATTCAAAACGGCTTGAACATCCTTGATTTCCTTTCTGAAACAACGGGGATTTTGGAAAGCCGCAGCGAAGCGAAACGCGCCATTCAGGCAAGCACTATTTCGGTTAACAAGCAAAAAATCGCCGATTTGGGGGTGGTCGTTAACCCCGCTGACTTGCTGCACGGCAAGTTTTTGATGGTAGAAAACGGGAAGAAGAATAAGTATCTGGTGGTAGTTGAGTAGCCACTAATTACACTAATTTACACCAATTGAAATTCTAATTCGTGTAAATTAGTGCAATTAGTGGCTAAAAGACCTCGCCCTAATTAATTTTCACAAACTTCCCTGTTCGCACCCCGACCCCTGAATAAACAGAAATGCCATACATCCCTTCCGGGAAATCGCGGACGTTTAATTCCGACATCTCATTGGCTGCAAACGAGTTTTCCAGTACAATTTTTCCTTGCATATCCGTGATTATCAGGCGATAGTCGCTCGTTCGATGCGTCGTATTTCC
>JACMMM010000093.1 GCA_014379065.1 Saprospiraceae bacterium | reverse complement strand
TGCAACGCTTCCACTTGCCCGACCGAAAAAAACAGCGTGTCGCCCGATTGGGTGTAGGGCAAATTGCTCCCCGTAACTGTCAGGAAAGGATCCAATTCAATAGAAATCAATGCATTGGGCGCAGCCGCTGTGCCATAGTTGAAATAGCGTACGTAGTAGGTGTTCTCATAACAGCGACGCATATAAGGCGTAGACAAGTCAACATCCAGCAGCGGACAATCGTACACGGCTTGTACCGAAAAATCCAGGGCAATGGTGTCGCCCAACTGCAAAATATCCACCTGCACGGAATCCTCGCAAGGCGACCAATAGGCAGCTGGCGACAGTACCGACACGAACCAGGCGCCCGTATCCACATTCATCGAATAAGCCCCCGATGAATCCGTGAGCGTGTACAAGGTTCCGGGTGCGCCACTTGCCGTGACGAGCCAGCCCGGGAGGGCCGGTTCGCTTGCGTCTTCGACGCAATTTTCTACCACATCACGTGTCACGCGGCCAACCACACGGTTGTTCCAAACGATGCCCAGCGAGTCGGTGCGCAGCAGCCAGGCTTGCAAGTCGCCCCCAGGACTGAACGAGGCCGTTTGTCCGGCGATGATAAAGCCATTGCCATCAGGCGCGGCCTGCAGATCCCAGAAAATATCGCCTTTGAAGCCGCCGTAAGTCTTGAACCACAGCAAATTACCCAACGAATCGGTAAGCGCAAGGAAGCCATCGCGGCTGTTGGAGCCATCGGGAATGTGCTCGCCCACGATGGCGATGTTGCCGGTGGGCAGGGCTAGGGCGGCATGGGATTGTTGGTTTCCGGGAATTGGAATAATGCGTGTCCAAAGAGAATCAAGATTGGTTGTGAGTGCAACGAGCAGTATCTCTTCGTTTGGATTTAATCCTTCGGTGCCGACCAGCAATAATTGGCCTCCATTTGTCGAAATCAGATCTGATACCTCTTGACTGCCTGGTCTGGAAAGAATTCGTGTCCCTCCTGCTGCACCAGTTTTTACGAGGACAAGATCATTATAGTTGGAATTATCAACAAATGAACCCGCTATTACGGCATTTCCGTCTGGCAAAATCAGGGCATCTTCTGCTTGGCCATATTGACCCAACGCCACATCATTCATCCAAATCACGCTTCCTGTAGCATCAATTTTTTGATAAAAAAATCGCGGGGCGTAGGAATCAATTCCAAACGGGTAATACTTCGCGCCTACAAGCAAGTAGTCGTTGGCCCAAGCCACGCCACTGTTGAAAGAAGTAAACAACTCGTAAGTCAGCACTGGCTGTGGTGTGTCAGAGGAATCAATACCCGAAACAGCCCCCTGTACCTCATAGCCCAAGAAAGACGTGTTGCTACGGTACTGCGAACCACAAACCAGCCAAGATCCATTGGCTGCTGGCAGAAGTGAAAGTGCGCTTTCCTCGGAAATCGTATCGCCCCAACTGCGCTCCACCAACAAATTCCCAATATTATCTGCTCTTAAAAAGTACCAATCCGATGTGCCTGCTATAGAATCGGGTGTGCTGCCCGCCGCTACGATTCCGCCATCGGCCAAAAGTCTTACTGCGAAAGCGCGATCATTGCCCGAACCGCCATGAAACCGCTGCCACCCCTGTGCCTGCGCTAGGAAAGGGCACAGCACCCAACATCCTATCAAGAATGCCCAAGGTGGAAGTGTGAAATGCCCGTGTGTCATAATTGCGCTGTTTAAGCAAAGTGAAATCGTGGTTCAAACATCGGGTGCTTTATTACAATGGGGCGAATACAAAAAAGGTGTATTCTCGGATTTTTTTTGGAATATTTGGCGCTGTAAAAAGATGACTTATTGATCTATAAACCTCGTAGGTTTTTAAAAACCTACGAGGTTTTGGACACTATTTTCTTGTTATTGAAACCTCATAGGTTTTAAAAACCTATGAGGTTTGGATCGAAAAAAACATGAAACTTCTCCCCATCCTCGCCTCTTTTTCCAAAAAAGACTGGCACTGGTTGCAAAAATTTGTGAACAGCCCCATCTACAACCAGCATTCAGCGGTGATTAGGTTGTTCGAGTTTTTCAGGAAAAGGCCGCTCGATTCAGAGAAACAGTATTCCTCGGATTTTTTGCACAAAAAATTGTTTCCAGAAGCCCCTTTTGACACTGCAAAAACGCACCATACTGCCAACTATCTCCTCCGCAGCACGGAAGACTTCCTTGCTTGGGACGAGTGGTGGCAGGACGAACCTGAACGCCAACGCTACCTGCTCCAAGCCTGTCGACATCGCGGCCTTGATCGGCATTTTGCTGAAACGCTCCAAAAATTAGGGCACAACATTGAGCAACAGCCGCTCCGCGATGCAGATCTCTACCGATTTCGCTACCGCCTTGCCTTCGAGTCTTACCAGCATTCGATACAGAGCGAAGGACACAGCGCAGCAGAGCACTTGCAGCCATTTTCAGACTGGCACGACCTGTCGTTTGTGGCTGAAAAGCTCAAAAATGCTTGTGGTATTTACAGTCATAAACGCTTGTTGCATACCGAACTTGATTTGGGTTTGCTACCAGCAGTGCTGGAGTTCGTTCGGGCACGCCCCGCGCTGTTGGAACACACGGCGGTGGCGGTTTATTTTCACGGATATCATGCGCTTAGCGAACCGAATGAGGACGCACATTTTTTTGCGCTGAAAAATTTGTTGGAATCTGCGGCCTCAAAATTTACGCTCTCCGAACTGCGTGCTGTTTATCTATTGGCGGTCAATTTTTGTATCCACCGTATCAATTTACGGCAAGAAAACTATTTGCGCGAGATATTCGATTTATACAAAAACGGCTTAGAATTGAGCGTTTTCATTGAAAATAGCCAAATTTCACGCTTCACCTATACCAACATCGCGCTAACCGCCTTTCGCCTGCGCGAGTTCGAATGGGCGCACGGGTTTCTGCTGAATTATCGTGACAAGTTACCCGAAACACAGCGACAAGGCGCATTTGCTTTCAATCTTGCCCGCTACCACTGTGAACGCGGCGACTATACCCAAGCCATGCCACTACTGCTTGAAATGGACTTCGACGATGTACTACACAACCTCACGGCAAAGGCAATGTTAGCAAAAATGTATTGGGAAACCAGTGAGATAAATGCGCTGGAAAATCTGCTAACGAGTTTCTCAGTTTACCTGCGCCGAAAACGGCAAGTATCAGACCAGTTGCGAACAGGATATCAGAATTTTATACGATTTGTGCGGCGTCTGCAAGCCATGCCTCCCGGCAAAAAGGCTGCCCGCGCCGCGTTGCGCGAAGAAATTGCAAATACAGCGCTGGTAGCGGAAAAAGATTGGCTGCTTCGGATGTTGTGAGGATTAGAAGAAGTGACACTTTTTAAAAAAGTGTCACTTCTGTCACCCATCACTTCCGCAAAGACGGCTCCACCGCATACGCCTTTTCAAACCACTCGCCCGATTTTTCGGGTTGTCCCATGTCCTTGTAGGCCGAGCCGATGTAGAAATAGAGCGTACCTAATTGCTTATTGTCGGCGTATTTCAGCGCCTCTTTCCATTGCTCGATGGCTTGCGGGAATTTCTTTTGCATGGCAAGCACGGCACCCAGATTTCGCCGGCCATCCACGAAACGCGGGTCGAAGTCGACGGATTTTTTATACACTTCCTCTGCTTTCTCAGGCTGACCGCGGGTGAAGTAAATTTTGCCCATGTTGGAAAGCACCTCCGAGTTGTTGTAGCGGTATTTGAGCGATTCTTGGTAGTCCAGCAAGGCTTTGTCCCAAGCGGCGCGCTGTTCTTCCGGGTTTTTCAGCACTTCGCCCAGACGGAAATAGGCGAGGCCGCGGCTGCCATAAGCGTCGTGGTATTGTGGATAAAGTTTGATGCACTTATCGTAGCATTCGATGCCGCGCCGCACTTGGTCCACATCTTTCACCACGCTCTCTTTTTCATCCATGCCGAGGCGCACCTGTTCGAGGGCGTTGTGGTAATTGAGCTTGGCGCAGTTGGGCGAACTGGGCAAATCTGCCGCGTAAAGCGAGGCACTGTCGTACCAGGCGCCGTTGCGGAAAACCGTTTTGAGCGAATAAGCCGCCAGCAAAATGCCCACCGCCATCCACAAGACCGTGCCTTTCCCGTTGGGGTTCCAGATCTCGGTACGGTCGTTTATTTTGAAGATTTTACAAAAGAGCCAGCCCACAGCAAGTGCAAAACCAAAGGATGGGATGTACAGCAAACGCTCGCCATAAGACGTACCGATCATCATCAACACGTTGCTAAACACCGAAAACGTGGCGAGGTAAAACAAGATGGCGAAGGAAAGGAAATGTTTGTGCCGAATATTGACTACTGCCCAAATGCCCATGCCGGCATAAGTGAAAAAGCCTAGCAGCGCCCGCCAATCCGCAAAACTCACCACTTTCATTTGCGGGTAGCCCATGTCGCACACCAGCGGATGGGGGAAAATGAGCGTCCACAAATACCGGCCACACATCATGAACGCGGAGGCCAGGCGCTCCCCTTGGTTTTTGCTTTCCACCATAAAATTGTCGAGGATGGAATAAGTTTCCTGATAGGGCTGCGCATCCAATATATGCTTGCGAATAAGTAGGAAAATAATGGCAGGCACCGCCAAAGCCGCCGATATTTTAAAGATTTTTTTTATAGAAGTCATGGAAAAATACCACATCGCCAGCGGGAAAACAGCCATCAACGTTAACGCGCTTTCCTTCGAAAACATCGCTATGGCATAGGTCAAAACAGCCAAAAGCAGCCATTTCGTCTCCTCATTTTCAAGGTATTTCCAAATCGCCCGGAGCGTGAGCGTTCCAAAAAGAAGCGCCAGGATTTCATCGCGGCTCTTGATGTTGGCCACCACTTCGGTGTGTACGGGGTGCGCCATAAATATCAAAACCGCAATGGCGGCCAAAACGGGCGGGTGGTCTGACAGCACTAGACGCCAGGTAGTCCACAACACCCATCCTGTGAGCGCGTAAAAAAGCGCATTCAATAGGTGGCCAAGCATGGGATTATCTGGAGACATCTGCCATTCAATGGCAAACATCAAAAGCGGGATGGGCCGGTAAAGAGAACCTACGCTGTTCCAGGAACCAAAACGGTACTCTTTGGAAAAGATCAGGTCAATATTTTTTAGACCGCTTTTCGTGATCCAGTTCGACTTGATGATCGAAAAATCGTCGAGGGTGTACTGGTGGCCTAAAGTATTGACATACAATAAAAAGCCCAGCGCAGCAGCTGCTATGCCGACCCAAAGTGCTCCTTTGACGTAGGGCGCAGGGCTTTGGATGTTGGATTTTGGACCATGGATGTTGGACTTTGGACGTTGGACACTAGATTGCTTTTTGGGTTGTGGAACGGGTTTGGCGAATTTCTTTTTTGACATGTTGCTGTCCTATTTTTTAATACACAAATTACACAGTATTCGATATTTTAAACACTAAGAAACTAAGGGACACTAAGCCCAATACTTATCCCTTAGTGTCTCTTAGTTCCTTAGTGTTTAAAACTAAAAATATACGGTGTGTTTGACGGGCGAATGTACGGCAGTATTCTTTTGCGAAGAAAGGGCCTCTAATGACAGTTTTTTGGCGTAAGCCCACAGACTTTAAAAACATGGGGTTTTCACGCCAAACACGCATTAACTTTGAGCAATCAAACCATTGCCTAAATATTTTCTATCTTGTTCCCCCATTTGCACATGTTTAATTTTTCAATGGAAGATGCCACTAAAATTACTTCTCCCGGCCTTTTTTCTGTTCGCGTTAATTGATAATCAAGCAATTGCCCAGGATTGCTCTTTGGTAAACGTGCCCACACAGTTTAAAGCCCGTTTGGCCTGGCAATCCGGTCAAGATGGCCCGTCGGTAGTGGCCTCGCCGATGGTGGCAAACATGAATCCGCAGGTAGACAGTATGCCGGAAATCATCGTGGCGGAAGGGTCTTTTGGCAACTGGGATAAGATTCAGTTTTATAGAGGCGATGGCTCCAATGCAAACAACCCCCTCATTCTAACCATCCCCAGTGGGTTTGACTATTACCCTGCTCCTGGGCCAACCATTGGCGATGTGAATGGAGATGGCATCCCGGAATTGCTGATGTCATGTGCGGACAGGCGCATTCGGGTTTTTAACAATTACACCGAAACCCCGGGCGCTCCCATGAACTTTTGGATTGCCTCCAATGGCCTGTTGGATTTCCCAGATCAACGGCCTTTACTGGCTGATTTTGATGCTGATGGCACGCCCGAAGTTTATGCAGGTAGCGATATTTACAAGTTTGATTTCTCCAACCCGGCTGCTCCCACATTGACAAAAATCATCAACGGGCCTGCCAATCAAGGTCAGGCCCAATATGGGGGATATATTGAGGGAAGTTGCAACCCAACTGCCGTGGATATACTCACGGTGGCCGACTGTGCTGGAGACCCTGATTGCGGGGGATTGGAATTGGTGGCAGGCCCTGTGATTTATTCCCTTGACCTTGATTTGGGAGATGGCGATGGTTATCAAATCAAGGTGCAGCGCAACCTCAATTCCATGATCCCTCCTCCTGCAATAACTTATCGCGATGGCTATACTGCCGTTGCAGACGTGGATTTAGATGGCACACTCGATATCGTGGTCAGTTCTTTGCGCCAGCCCAACCAGTACGGGGTGTATGTTTGGAATAAAAATGGTTTGATCCGGTTTTTCCCTTTCCCTACCAACCCGGTCAACAGCGGGAGCTTGGCTTGCATTGCCAATGTTTATGACGATACGAAACAGGGTTATGCGGTGGATTTTCCAGAGATATTGGTTTGCAGCTCTTTTAATTTAACCTGTTTCAATTTGCACGCGGCGCAGTCCTCTCCAGCGACTCCTTATTGGTGGAACTTGCCAACAACCGATTTTTCTGGATGGACGGGATCTACCGTGTATGATTTTAACGGCGATGGAATTTCTGAAATCGTTTATCGGGACGAAGAAAATCTGAGGATACTTTACGGCGGCGGCGCTCCATTTCCAATCGGCGTGGATGCCCAACGGAACTGGTTCAAAGCACCCTCTTTTTCACGCACCTCCGATGAGTACCCTGTGGTGGCAGACGTGGACAATGACGGCGAGACCGAAATTGCCGTGACGGGCCGACTGAGCGACGGCAATTTTAATGTACGGGGCAGGTTGCAGGTATTTGAATCCGATTCAGGCCCCTGGGTGCCTTGCCGCAACGTCTGGAATCAATACAACTATTTCATTGTCAATGTAAACGACGACCTCAGCATTCCTGCTGTGCAACAAACCCACCACCTGGAATTGCCAGCCCCCGGCTCCGGGGTGCGTCCCTTTAACCTCTACTTATCGCAGCGACCTTTGTTGAACGACAACTTCCTACCGTTCATTCCGCTCCCGGATGCAGCAGCTGTTATTGACCAATTTATTTGCCAAGGCGACAGTGTCACCGTCCAGATGAATATCTGCAATACCGGGGATAAAACACTTGCCGCCGGAACGCCAGTTGCTTTTTACCGATCCGACCCGACCACCACGACGGCACTTTTGTTGGGAGCTGTGCAATGGATCAATGCCCCGGTCAAAAAAGACTCCTGCATGACGTTCAGTTTTACCATTCCGAAAGTAGTCGGAACGTTTTTTGGCGTGGTAAACGACGATGGCTCCAAGCCTCGTCCCTTCCAGTTGGCGGTTGATTTTCCCGTTACGAGCCAATTGGAATGCAATTTTTTAAACAACATTTTTCAGTTTGATATCCCCGACATACCACCTTCTTTCAGCATCGGTCCCGATCTGGGGGGCTGCCAGGATACCGCTGTGTTGCTGAGTGCCGGAGCGGGTTTCACTACCTATCTCTGGCAAGACGGAAGCACCGACCATACTTTTCAAACCCAACAAGCGGGCGTGTTTTGGGTGGAGGCCACGGATTTTTGTGCCAATAAACGACGCGATTCGGTGTTGGTAGCGCTCTTTGATACGCCTGTTATTCAACTGGATACGATAAACGGCGATTGTTCCGGCAATCCTGCCCTCGTGACCGCTATAGGCCAAAGCGCTCACCTGCCGCTCAGTTATGCCTGGTCTTCTGGCGAGCTATCGCCCAGCATCAGCAGCTTGTCGGATGGGGCGTACACCGTCACGGTGACCAACGCAAAAGGTTGCAGTTCTACCCAATCCAGTTGGCTGGACGCTGGGGGAAATATTGAGATTTCTGCTTCCATTGCTTCGCCGATTTTGTGTTTTGGGCAAACCGGGGCGCTCAACGTGAATTTTCTGACCGGAAACCCGCCCTACGCTATCCAATGGTCGGACGGGAGCCAAACGCCGAACTTACCTAATGCCCTTGCAGGCAATTATTCGGTGACCGTCATAGATGCCGATCATTGCGCCGACACGGTTCAAATTTCGCTTGCCCAACCCACTCCGCTAATTTCAAACGGACTTACTGCTGTGCCAAGTTGTCCTGGCCTCGCAACAGGCGGAGCCAGTTTTCTGGGTGCTGGACAAGGCACGCCGCCCTATTCCTGGCTTTGGTCGAACAATGCTACCACGGTAAGTTTGAGTGGTTTGCCCACGGGAACTTACCAACTCACTGTCACCGACGCCAATGCTTGTACGATGGTGGATAACATTCAAGTGCCAGAATATCTTGTCCCAAGCATAAACGGTACCGAGGCTGACCTGTCGTGTTTTGGTGCAAATGACGGAAGCATTTCGGTGAATGTGGTGAGCGGCTCGCCGGGCTTTGGGTATACTTGGTCAAACAATTCCACGACCAATCAAATCCAAGGTTTACAATCTGGGAATTACGCCCTCACCCTCACTTACGCGAATGGGATTTGTACGCAAAGCTTTGATTTTCAAATAGGAGAACCCTTGCAGATCGGACTATCTGCCGTGTCGAACCCTGCTATTTGCAATGGTGGTTTGGGGGGTGGTGTTGACCTCTCGGTGCAAAATGGTATTCCGCCGTTGGCCTATTTGTGGTCGAACAACACCACTTCCGAAGACTTGACCAGCGTAGGTGCGGGTTCGTACCAAGTGACCGTCACGGATGCTGGCGGCTGCACCAAAACTTTTGCGCAAACGGTGGGCGGCTTGCCTGCCATTACCCTGAGCGCCACCACGCAGTCGCCCCAATGTGCGGGTAAAGCGGATGGGAATATCCAGATTTTTCCGGGTGGGGGTAGTGCGCCATTTCAAATTGTTTGGTCAAATGGCGGCAACACAGCACTCCTAAACAACATAACCGTTGGCACTTATACTGCTACCGTCACCGATGCTGCCGCTTGTACTGAAATACTTGCGGTACAAGTAACCGAGCCGACGGCTCTTGTGAGCATGGGTGCGGCTTCGGAGTCTGCCTGTCCGGGCGAAGCAAACGGCACGGCCAGTTTTTTGGGCGCAAGCCAAGGAACGCCGCCGTACAATCTGCTATGGTCAACGAACGAAACCAGCCCCAATCTGGGCAATTTGGCCGCAGGCAATTACCAACTTACGCTCAGCGATGCACATGGCTGCACCTTGATAGAGAGCGTTCAAGTAGGAGAATATTTAACCCCCAGTGCTCAACCGGGTATCTCTGACGCGAAGTGTTTTGGCAGCAATGATGGCAGTATTTCGGTGGGCGTTACGGGCGGTTCGCCGGGCTTTGGGTATGTCTGGTCCAACAATGCGACCACTGCTTCAATTAACAATCTTTCACCGGGCAATTACACTTTGACGCTTACCTACGCGGATGGGATTTGCGCACATACCTTTGATTATCAGGTGACAGAGCCGCCAGCCCTCGCGCTTGCAAGCACGCTGGTAACGCCTGTCAAATGTTTTGGAGATAACAATGGCGCGATTGATTTGTCGGCCTTGGGCGGTGTTGTACCGTATCAATTCCTATGGACGGGAAATCAGACTACTGAAGATATTGCTAGCCTCCCAGCAGGGAATTACACATTGACGCTAAGCGATAAAAACGGGTGTACGCTTACTGCTCCATTTAATGTGCCGCAACCTCTGGCATTGGCCCTGGCTGCGAATGTTGGTGCCGACACCTGCCAAACCTCGAACGGCGCTATTTCCATTAACCCTTCGGGCGGCATTCAACCGTACCAATACGCTTGGTCGAACGGTATTTTCGCTTCCAGTCTACTTGGTCTACCCGCTGGGAATTATCTGCTGACCATTACCGATGCCAATGCTTGTACGGAACAATTGTCAGTGCAAGTCCCAAAATACGGTGAAATCCCGTTGCTGAACACCTACACCGACATCCTCACCTGTGCTCAAACTGCTGTGAACGTTGGTGTTACCGCCAATCAAAACAACCTGCATTATACCTGGCTTGCGCCCAATGGAACCCTGCCCGATCAGGCCGCCCAGACGGTGCAAAAAGTTGGGACGTATCAAGTGACGGTTACCAATGCCTTTGGCTGCCAGTCGGCGACGCAACTGCAGGTAACGGAAGATGTGGCAATCCCCATAGCCGAAGCAGGTCCGCCGACTTTGGAGGTTTTGTGCAATGAGACCATGGGGCTGCTGAATGCTGGCGGCTCCTCCCAAGGCAGCGGCTTTTTGAACCGCTGGATTGGGCTTCCAAACGGGGCAACGCCCATCGATACAACGTCCATTTTGTTGCCGATTTTTCAAAGCGGCTTGTACGTCCACACGGTGCTGAATTTGGCCAATGGTTGTGTGGCTAGCGATTCGATTTTAGTTAACTGGGATGAGCCCATTGGGGCAGCCCTGGCGGTGGAATCTATTCGTTGTTTTGGCGACGGAGACGGAAGGATTGATATTCAAAATGTGACGGGTGGCAATGCACCGTTTACCTATTCCCTTGGAAATCTGCCGTTTACAACGCAGCACACCTTTTCAGGCTTGAACCCCGGCACCTACATCTTGCGTATTCGCGACGGTTTTGGTTGCGCTTGGGAACGCTCGGTGGTGCTGACAGAACCTGAAGCCATCTCCGTCGAACTGACCGCCAGCGACACTGCTATCTTTTTGGGGCAATCCGTGCAACTCAACGCCCTTCCGCTACCCAATGGCCTGGATTTGGCCGAAATTGAATGGGGCCCCGGAGGTTTGCAGTTTGCGCCCATGTCCCTGGAGCAGCATTTAAAACCAACAACACACACCGAATTCGTGGTGCGGATTACCGATCAAAACGGCTGTGTTGCGGAAGACCGGATATGGGTTTCGGTGTACAACCATCACATTTATGTGCCAAACATCATCCTTCCCGGCAGCGAGGCAAACAGCTGGTTCACCGTTTTTGCGGGAGACGGGGTTCTGGAAGTGCGTTTGTTGCGCATTTTTGATCGTTGGGGTGAGCAGGTGTTCGAGCGTTTCAACTTTTTGCCCAATGTCCCGGCATTGGGTTGGGATGGGACTTACCGTGGACAGCCGATGAATCCGGGGGTATTTGTCTGGTATGCAGAGGTGTTACTGTATGATGGGCGGGTGGTGTTTTTGAAGGGGGATGTGACGGTGGCGCGGTGAGGAGAGTGCAATTGACGGGGCGACTTCGAGTCACCCGGTCAATAAGCAACCAACAAAAACCTTAACTTTGCCAAAAATCAATAGCAAATGCAACAAGTAATTATCAAAGTTGAAGAAGGTAAATACACACTGCTGCTACAATTGCTGCGCTCGCTTGACTATGTGAAGGTGGTGAGTCAGCCAGCAAAGAGCGCCAAAAATCTTCCCAAACCCAAGTACGATTTTTCCGACTTGGCGGGCAAACTCCAATGGCGCGGCGATGCTGTGACCGAACAACGCAGGATGCGCGATGAATGGTAGGTTTCTTCTCGATATTGCTGCCTCTGCTGTTGTAAATGATGCTACGGTGTTAACCCAAGACGCAGGATTTTCTAAAATTGGCAACCTTTCTGTCCAAGGCTTTTGACTTTCCCAAATGGCCAATCCACCTTCCTTCCTCCACCGCCTCCTAAACTGGAACAAAAAATCCGCCCCCGAAACGGTGGATGCCGAGCAGTACGCTGAAGCGTTTGGGCAATTCAAAAATCTTCTCCTTGAGCAATACCAGATCCGCATACAAGCTAAAACAGCGAAACGCCTGCCGATTAATCTCACGGCAAAGCCCACACATTTTGGCACCAGTCCCGAGCGGGCGGCCTTGTACTTCGATGACTTAACCATTGAAAGTGAGGATATTGCCACAGAGATTGACAAAATCCTGAACACCCACCAACGTCTCTTGCTCATCGGAGATCCCGGCGCGGGGAAGACGACGATTCTGCTTTTTGCGGCGATCAATATTTTGATGGATGAAAGACGTGAGCAAAAACTGCCGTTGATTCTTAACCTTACCACTTGGCGTAAAAGGGAGATCAATGGTCAAGAGACAAATTTCGCCAAGTGGTACGCGGAGAGTATTATCCACACATACCGCCTCAGCAGAGATTTTGTGTATACACTGATCAAGCGTAATGCCGTCGTGCCATTTTTTGATGGGTTTGATGAGGTGGCGGAGGAGTCTCGGGAGGATTGTTTTCAAAAAATGGGGGCTTACTTTGGAGATCAACGTAATCGGCAACTCATTGTTAGTTCACGGAAAATAGAATACGCTGCTGCGAAGGCTGATGCGCCTGTGTATGCGGAGATAGAAGTGCAGCCGCTTTCATTGGAACAAATCAGAAAAGCACTTAAGGGAAATGCTCAGACTCAAGCCGGAGATCGCGCTTTGCTCGACGCAATAGATCGCGATGAGTGGTTGGGCAAGGCGGTGGAGACGCCTTTTTATCTGAATACGGCTTCTTTTTTATTTGGGAAAAGACAGAGAACATTGGCAGATTTACCTTTTAAAGCCGAGAGCATCGAAGGACGGCAAGAAGAATTGGTGGAGATGTTTGTGGCAGAGCAGATGCCGGAGGAGCGAGATAGGACGTATCTGGCTTTTTTAGCGGGGAAGATGGAGGAAGAGAATTTTTTGGTTTTTGAGTTGCTAAGTATGCAGCCTAAGTGGTGTGGTAGGATTTTGTGGTATCGTTTGTTGCTCACCATGGTGGTTGGAATTGCTTTCGGTTTTGCCCTTGGTTTGTACGGCAGTTTAAGCGGTTTTGAAGGCTTAGGAGGCGAACTTAGTAGATGGGGATTGTTTCTTGGTTTCTTGGGTTTCTTTATCAGCTGGCAGAGTGTATCTTCTGAGGATATTCACACTTGGAGTTGGATAAAATTGCGAAGTAGATGGAAAGTTGTGTTGTTTTCTGTCTTACTTCTTGGATTATTGGGTGGTATCGCTGGTGGATTAATTGATGGGTTAAACAGTTCTTGGAGCGTTGGTTTGGTCATTGGTTTAGTTGGCGGCGCAGTGCTAGGGTTAGTCCTTGGCTTGCAGATTGCGGGCACTATAGTAAATTTTTGGCTGCATCTTCACAACCCATACCAACGCTTTTGGGCATCATTACGAAATAATGCTTGGATAATTCCAACTATGATATTAATGATGACGATAGCATTTTTGATTTTATATATTTTGCGTGAGAGTCTTTATAAAGAAATATTGCTAATGATGCAAGATTCTCATTTTGTTTTACTAATAGTATCATTAGTAGTATCAATGCTTTTGCTAACTCCGATAATACTTTCACCATTCCTTAACCACTTTGCCCTCCGCCTCGTCCTCTACTTCGAAAACAAACTCCCCCTTCGCCTCGTCACCTTCCTAGACCGCATGACCGACCAGCACATCTTCGAAGACAACCGCCGCACCATTAAAGGCAAGAAACAGCGCGGCGCCATCTGGCGTTTCCGGCACAAGATTTTGCAGGATTATTTTGCTAAGATGCCTGATGACCCGTCCTATGGCTTGGAGTCGTAGGACGGGTTTGATGTTAAAACCTTACTTTTGTTGTCAAATAAGAAACTATGCAAGCCTATCGCACACACTCGGTTGTCCATAATGGACAGGTAATTGTTCAACTGCCTGAGAGTTTCGAGGATACGGATGTCGAAATCATCGTATTGAAATCTTCGTCAACCAGTATTGCTCAGCCGAGTAAAAAAGGGAAATTCAAAAAGTATCGTGGAATTCTAAAAACGGGATTAACGATAGAAGAAATTGACACTCAACTTAAAGCATTGCGCGAAGAATGGGAACGACCTATCTTTTAGATACCAACACAGTCATCTACTTTCTTGATAACCTTATGGCAGAAAAGGCACTTGAT
>JACMMM010000092.1 GCA_014379065.1 Saprospiraceae bacterium | reverse complement strand
CAGCCTGGTCAGCCGTGGGAAGGGTGTTGTCAATGGGTATGAAGGCGCCTAAACCGGAGTCGTGTATTTTGGGGGTTGGCCGCAGGTAGGCGTATCGGTCATAATTGGGCGCCGGGATGATCATGTTTAGGCCGTAGTTCTACATAGCGGTCATAGTTGGCCGCCGGGATGATCATGTTGAGGCCGTCGTTGCCCCCTTTCAGTTGTATGAGGACGAGGGTGCGATCTTGTACCCCATCGCAAGAACCGAGGATGTTGGCCATGCGGCTGTTGGCAAAAGGGCGCATGGAGAAGCCGTTAACGGCAAAGGAAGTGACCCCAGCGGCAGGGAGTAGACGGAGAAAGTTTCTTCTTTTCATGTTAAAGTCGAAATCTATAGGCGTTGAGCGACTTGGTAAGAAACAAAAAGGTGGGAAAATGGGGCTTGCGCAGACACTTAGAGGTTTGGCTGCGTAAAGGTTTAAAGAAAGGGGGAATTTTTTTAGATTTTTTTTAGTCCTGAATATCCCTCCCTTTCACCACAGGTTTTTTGAAATCCATAATCGCCGTCCAAACAGACAACACACCCTTGTCCATCCGCGTCCAGATAGGCCGTACCACACCGTCGTGGGCAGAAATGTGGTTGTAGTCACCGAAGAACACTTGCGCATCAGGTTTAAAGGGTTCGGTACTGACTTTCAGGTTTTTGAATGACGCTCCACCGTCACGACTGACGGCAACGTAAAGTTCCGTCTGATCGCTGGGATAATTGCGACGGTCATAAAAAACGGCGTACAAATACCCGGTCACCTGGTCTACGGCAAGCCAGGGTAGAAATTGTTGACGACCTTTTTTGTCGTCGTTCACGCGAGCGGGCTTGCTCCAGGTAAGGCCATCATCAAGGCTTTTCGAAATGAAAATATCGGTGTCGTCTGCACCATTGCGCTGGTCGCCCCAACACAGGTAGAGCGCTCCGCGGTGGGGGCTTGCGGAGAGGTCGCACACGAGTATGGGCATCACATTGGTGCGGTTGAGGCCAGCAATGTCAATTTCCCAACCGCCTGGCTGTTCGGCAGCAAGGATGTCTTTGTCAAGCCAGGTTTTGCCGCCATCGGTAGAGCGGTCAAACCAGATTTTCTCGTTGTATGCCCAAGCCACATAGATTTCGCCGTTGGGGCCATAGGCTGGCACAGCGCCTTCCGTGGTGTTGTCGTCATCGAGGCAGTCGCCTTCAAATTGGTTGATAGCCACGGCTTCTGACCATGATTTTCCGCCGTCCGTGCTTTGAGAAAAGAGGATGCGGCTGCGGTCTTTTTCAAGGTTTTTGGAGGCATACTTGTCAAATTCCGTCCAAGTGCAGGCGATATTGCCCGATTTTGGTTCGACACAAAGCCAGGGCTTGTCTTGGTCTTTGGGATGGTTAAGGCCACACCAAGCGCCATCGTCGTAGGTTTTGCCGCCGTCGGTGCTTTTTTGGATCACGATGCGGTCCAACAGTTTTTCACCCGTCCAGCCCTTGCCTTCGGGGTCGCTGAGGTGGGAATAGAAAAAATTGCCCTTCCAATCGGCAATCAGTACGGGGTCGCCGTACACGCCCGAGGATTTGGAAATGAGTTTGTTAGATTTCCAGGTGCGCCCTCCATTTTTACTCCAATAATACCGGTTGAGGATAGCACCTGCTGCTATGTTTTTTGGGTTCTTGGGGCTGACGGCGATGCTTGGCTCGCAGGGGCCGTGGCCGTCGCTCTTTTCGGCTATGGCGATCCGGATGTTTTCAAATTTTTTGGGGAAATCCTTGTATGATGCGCCTCTTTTCTGCGAGCTGGCACAGCCCGAAAGGAGGAGCGCAATACAGGTGACAAAAAATGCTTTTTGGGAGTGGTGTGATTTTGACATGCGCGTGAATTATGTTATAGCAGTATCTATACTTTGGGCTTTTTGGGCTTTCCAAGATAAAAGTAGGTGATGGGTATATCTACCGTGACAAAAAGGCCATGCCGCCACCCACTTTTGTTTACAGCTTCCCCTGATTCCGTCACTTTGCGCAGGCTGGGGCCAATTTGTGCCCCGTAGCCGACTGCAATCGGCACTTTACCTGGCAGATCGTACACGACATAGAGGCCGGGCGAAAGGATATTGCCCCAAGTAAGTTCAGGCAGGTCTTGTGCAGTACTGTCCTTGAAACGATAGGCGGTCACGGCGCCTACGTCTATCAAGGGGACAAAAAAGCCCAGACTGCCCCAGCTATAAACCTTGTCTTTACCGTCCTTTTCCTTTTCGGGAGGCTTGTCGCTATTGCCACGTTTGCCCAAGCCCCAAGACAAGCTTAGCCCAAGGGGCGCCGTTAGAGCCCCAAACATTTTGGGCGTTTCCTGATCGTTGAGGTATTCATAACCCCCTGCCAGCCCTGTATAGGCATTGAGTGCCACCGCAAAGCGACCGGGCTGTTTTTTCATCTGGCTGCTGCCGGGAGGAAGTGCAAACAATTCGATGGCACGCTCCATTTCTTCGGGCGAACTTGCTTCCGCAATTGCCGCCATGAAATTGGCGTACTTCAACATCGTGGCGATATTGTCTTTGTCGCTTCCCAACAGGCTGAGGCAGTAAATAACATTGCTCACTGCACCTACAAAATTGCGCTGCCGAACATTGAAATACAGCGAGTTGCATTGCCGCATCAAGAGAATATAGTCTGTCGGAATAAGGTCTTTTTTGCGGCCGAGCATGTCGCGACCCGTCTGATTGACAGCTTGCAGCAGGTCTGTCACCGATTGGGAGTACGAGAAAAAATCATCCACCGCTGTGGAAGACGTGGTAGCGCTTGAATTAAGCCCATACTGCAATGCTTGCGTCAATTCGCTGAGCGATTGAATGGACTTGCGCCAACTATCTACCAAATCAACCCCTGTGTTTGCCTTCTTCATAATATTGCGCATCAGCGCGAATTGGGTGCCGCTATCATCGGCAAACTGGACGTTCTCAACTTTTTGCCATAGCAGACCCAGATAGATTCGGATCACTTTTGGGTCTTTAAACTGCTCTCGAATCTCGTTGGAAGTGAACCAAGGCATCCGTTTGTTATCGGAGGCGGTGTTGCGGAACGACTCGGACACGATGTTGAGGAGTCGAAGCGCGCTGGCCATGTTGTAAAGCTGTGGTTCTGCGGAAGGCGCAGATTGGATGGCCGAACCAGGCTCGCCCAAATAAGCAATCATGTCAATGGGCGGTTCGCCATTCACCATTTGTTGCGCGACGTGTAAAAAGTCAGTGACGACTTTGCCGGCAGGTTTTGCCTCACAATTTGGACAAAGCGAGCTGTCGCGCAAAAAACTTTCCGTGCTGCCGGGCAATGCGCTCATATCCGCCGTAAATCCTTCGCGCAAACTTTCCAGATAGTCATTGAATTGATACACATCGGAATCAATCAAAAGCAATTCAGCCCTGGTAAATGGGCAAAAATGCTCCAAATAAGGGTCGTCTTTGATCTTCTCTTTGAATCCTTCGAAGAATGCCATCGAGAGTTCCTGTTTGGTGCGCTTTACCAAAAACCGGGCGAGGCCATCGGCCAGGTTCGATACGGAAAAGCCGGAAGGGGAAGCGCCTTGGTTGGCTGACCCTAAGTTGGAAAAGTCGCCCCGAATAGCCCCCATGTTTTGAGCTGCTTTTTCCATATCGAGGTATGGATTATCCTTGAAGGTTGCTTTGACGGTGAAGGGGTCCAGTTTTGCATCTTCAGCAAGGTACTTTTGGATAATCATCTTGGCCTCATTGCTAACAGTATCTTCTGTGAGCACCAATTTTTTATTCTCATCGAATTTAAAAAACGGCTTCAGAGCCATTGCATCTTGCAGTAGGCTCTGACCTGAACAAAAGGTTTGAAAACCCAAAATCAAAAGGAGGAGAAAACCGTGTTTCATAATGCGCTTGGGTTGATATTGGTGAAAAAAGTAGGTGCTGCGGGGGCTACCATGCCACTTTCTAGCGCAGATAAGCGAGTATTGAGCAATTCAGCCAATTGGGCTTTGCTGGGCGAAACGCCATTGTTCTGCCCTTTTAAAAAACTAAATGCGAGCGTTCCGATACCGCCCATGATGGCAACCGCACTGGAACTAGAAAAAATCTTGAAGGCCCCCAAGTTGGTGCCGGCTTCCGGTGAATCCGAATCTATCATAGCTTCAGCAGCGCCACCCTTAGTCAGCACCGACCAGTCTTCAAATCGCGCTGCCAGAAAGGATACCTGCTGGGGCAAAATGACATCCACCACTTTGTCAATATCATTGGGCAATCTTGCCACATTGAACACTTCCGGGCGGCGGTTGGGAAACATCTGCGCTGCGATATCGTCCCAGGGATTGCCGGTGTCGCGGTTTTCCAAAGCATTGAAAATGTGCATCTTTTTCACCCCGGGAAGGTTGAACACGCGATCCACTTCTGCCTGGCTCACATTAGGTTCTTCATCAATTTTAGAAGCAGAAATACAAAGTCCGCAGATGGCGACATCAATGCCCAAATTGGCCGATAATTCAAAAGCATCCAACAAGTTTCGCACGGTGGTGGTCACATCATTTTTGTCGCGGGTTTTGATGATATAAAACGTTGCGTCGGGGATCAAACCCAGTACGGAGTCTGCATCGGTAGTGGGTTGTTGGCCTGCCAACAAAGAGAAATACTTGGTGCCGTGGCCGGTTTGAGGAAAACTGTCTTGGATTAAATCGTTTGCAAGGAGTTTTCCGACGGAAAAAGTGGGTGCTCCGGTGAAAAACCTCCGATTGGTTGCGACCGAATTTTGCAAGGATGCAAGCCCTAAATTTACGCCAGTATCAATAAAAGCGACTTTCACATCTTTGCCTTTAGTAGCGAGCCACTCAGCCGGGATGGGGTTTCCGGGGAGTTCGGAGATTGCTTTTGACCAATCAAAAGTGGTTGGCATAATTCGTTTTGGTTTGAATGAAAAAAATATACTTAAATCTTTTTGTTCCAGCGCATGAGTAAAAACAGGAGCAGCGCAGCAATAGGAATCCGAATGATCCGCTCCCAAGGAAGCCCTGACATTGCCTCGATGCTGAACGCCGCAGCCAGGCCTGCCAGCATCACCCAAAAACCCCAGCGACGGTCTTTCAATAGTGCCACAGTTCCCACGATCATCCCGATTGCGGCAGCGATATAGTATTTGTAAAACGGCTCAATGTCAGGGTTTTGTGTCAAAAAATCGTTGCGCATTAAGAGGAAATATAGCACCCCCACCGTCATGCCGAACAAGGTGAGCGTGAGATAAACATGGAATGCGATGCGGGAGGCTTTTGACATGACTTATTTTGGGAGGGTGTCATTGATGATGTGAAGTGCTTGGTTTTTCAAATCGTCCCAGGCCGCTTGCAGCTCGGGGGGCCAATCATATTTGTATTTCTGATGGACGCTGTGAAGTGTGTTGATGAAGGTGTTGAGGAAAATTTCATAGGTGTCTTTATCAAACTGGCGATGGGTTGGGTCGGACACTCTCTCCCTTAATGCTTTTTCTCGGTTTTCCCCTTCAAGCAGTGTGTTAATCGCCTTTTGGAAGATATATCGTTGTGTAT
>JACMMM010000091.1 GCA_014379065.1 Saprospiraceae bacterium | reverse complement strand
GAAGAACATACACGCGGCGGCATTCCAGCCGGACGTTTTCGCGGCAACATTTCTTTTGATAACATCCTGTTTTCTTACCCCACCCGCGCCGATGTAGAAGTGCTTAAAGGGGTAAGCCTCAACATTCCCGCCGGGAAAAAAGTCGCGGTCGTAGGGCAAAGCGGTGCGGGCAAATCCACCATCATGCAACTGCTCCTGCAATTCCACTTCCCTACTGCCGGGAAAATACAGATGGACGGACGAGACATTTTCGATTACGAACTGGAATCCTATCGGCACAATTTTGCCATTGTGCCTCAGGAGGTTATCCTTTTTGGAGGCACGATTCGGGAGAATATTTTGTATGGGAAACCGGATGCAACCGAAGCAGAAATCATAGAGGCTGCCAAACAGGCCAATACTTGGGATTTCATCTCAATGTTTCCCGAGGGTTTGGAGACCATCGTTGGTGAGCGAGGCATCAAACTTTCCGGGGGCCAACGCCAGCGGATCGCTATTGCCCGGGCCATTTTGCGCAACCCCAGCATTTTGTTGTTGGATGAGGCCACTTCTTCGCTCGATGCGGAATCAGAAAAAGTGGTGCAAGAAGCGCTCAATCGCCTCATGGTTGGCCGAACGAGCATTATCATTGCGCACCGTTTGGCCACGATCCGTGAAGTGGATTGTATTTATGTGCTGGAACATGGCCGAATCGTGGAGCAAGGCACACACGAAGAACTTTCGGCTAAAAACGATGGGGCCTATTCGAGCCTGGCTAAGTTGCAATTTGAATCTTGAATTTGTTTTTTTGCCACTAATTACACGAATTTTCACTAATCCAAATTAGTGCGAATTCGTGTAATTAGTGGCAAAACAATCACCAAAATAATGGCAAAAACAACAACAAAACCCACCCTAGCTCCCAAAAAAGTCTCTGAAAGCAAAACGGTCATGACCGAGCTCATCATGCCCAACGACACCAACCCGATGAGCCATTTGATGGGTGGTTATCTCATGCGTTGGATGGATATTGTATGTGCAATTTGTGCCGGGAAGCATTGTGAAGCCCATGTCGTAACGGCAGCGGTAGACCATATTTCGTTCCAAAACCCGATTTTTTTGGGTGACGTCATTACGCTCGAAGCCTCTGTGACACGAGCCTTTAATACCTCCGTTGAAATCTATGTCGAAGTATTTGCCAACGACATCAAAGGTCAAAAGCCGAGACGTTGCAACCATGCATACTTCACATTCGTAGCGTTGGACGACAAAAGAAAGAACCCGGTGCCGGTACCGCCCGTATTGCCTTTGTCGAGTGAGGAACAGCAACTTTTTGAGGGTGCGGCCCGGCGCAGAGAACTTCGGCTTATCCTTTCAGGACGCATCAAAGCAAAAGATGCAACGCTGTTACGTCAGTATTTTACAGATATTTGATCTGAAAAGACCACCCTCTGTTCCGCCTACGCTACTGCCTTCGCTAAGGCTTCGGCAGGTAAAACTGCCTACTGCAATTGCCACTTACCTTCGCCCCCATGCCCACTTCCGTTCGCCAATCTTTTATTTCCATCGTCGGTGTGTTGCAATCGCAGCACGAGGTGCGTCAATTGGCGGACTGGCTGAGCGGGCTTTATGGCGAACTGTCTTTCAATTTCAGTCATTTTGAATTCGTTTTAGTGAATAATGGCTGTGATTTGACTTCTATTGAAGCCGCCATCCATCCACTTCCGGAAGATTTGAGGAAAAACATTTTCCTGCTCAATTTGAGCACAAAGATCAACCGTGATAATGCAATATTGGCCGGACTTGATCGTGCAAACGGTGATTACACAGCAGTTTTTGAATTTGATTTTTTAGAGAAACCAGCCTTAGTGACCCAAATGTGGGAATTGGCCCAAACAGGTAAAGACATTGTCTATCTCCGCGCCAAAGAGCGGCGATTGTCCTTGGCGCAGCGGCTACTGTACAAGATTTTCTATTTCATACTTAGCCGCTACTCGCAATTGCGCATTGACCCTTGGGGGCATCACACGCGACTTATCAGCCGACGGGCACTCAATTCGCTCTTGCGGCTTCGAGAGAACAGTCGCTATCTAAAAGCCAACTACGCCCTGGTTGGATATTCCACAGCCAGTATACCCGTCACAGAGCCGCTGCACCCAGACCAGGCGGTGAGTTTTGGCGAACAATTCCGCACGGCGCTGGTGGCCGTCACCTCCTTCACCACCTTTTTGCGCAGCCTTTTGCTCTGGATTTTTGTGTTCTCTGTTTTGGTGGCAGTCGTTGCTATTTTCAATGCCGTTAAAGTAAAACTCACCAATGTGGACATTTTTGGGGAGCACGTCGAAAGCCTTTCCGGGTGGGCATTTCTGGTAGTGCTGATGTCGGTTTTTTTTGCGCTTACTTGCTTGATACTCTATGTGATGTCTATTTATTTGTCCAATATTTACAGCGAGATCAAAAACAGGCCGCTTTATATTATTGAGTCAGTAAGACGGTTTTAAGGATTTTGGATTTACGATTTTGGATTTACGATTGCCACGATCGTGGGTCATGCTTGGAATCGGAACCGTGGCAATCGTAAATCCAAGATCGTAAATCGTAAATCCTATGTCTCCGCTCGAAATCCTTCAAAAATACTGGGGCTACCAAGCCTTCCGGCCACTGCAGGAAGACATCGTGCGCTCGGCGCTCGATGGGCGCGACACGCTCGCGCTATTGCCTACAGGAGGGGGGAAATCCATTTGTTTTCAGGTGCCAGCATTGTGTAAGGAGGGTATTTGCCTCGTGATTTCGCCGCTTATTGCCCTGATGAAAGACCAGGTGCACAATCTTGATCTAAGGGGGATTCCGGCGGCGGCCATTTTCTCCGGCATGAGCCATCAGCAGATTGATATCGTGTTTGAAAACGCCTGCAATGGCCAATATAAATTCCTGTACGTCAGCCCGGAACGTTTGCAGACGCCTATGGCCCGTGAACGTATCAAACGGATGAATGTCAACCTTTTAGCCGTGGACGAAGCCCACTGTATCAGTCAGTGGGGATACGATTTCAGGCCTCCGTACTTGCAAATTGCCGAGCTGCGTACACTGATTCCCAAAGTCCCGGTACTCGCGCTCACAGCCACCGCGACCTCCGAAGTTTTAGTAGACATTCAAGAAAAACTGGGCTTCCAGACACCGAATATTTTTCGGCAAAGTTTTGTGCGCAGCAACCTCTCGTATTCAGTGTTGTACGAAGACAAAAAGCGGGAAAAATTGATAGACATCCTTCGCCGCGTCCCGGGAACTGGAATCGTATATGCCAGAAGTCGGGGCGAGACCAAGGAAATCGCTCACTTATTGACCCAACATGCCATCAATGCTGACTTTTACCACGCTGGCCTGCCGGGTGAGGAACGCAGCGCGAAGCAAGAGGCTTGGGTGGCTGGCAAAACGCGCATCATCGTGAGTACAAATGCTTTTGGGATGGGCATTGACAAGCCCGATGTGCGGATTGTGGTGCATCTTCATTTACCCGACACGTTGGAGGGATATTTTCAGGAGGCCGGACGCGCTGGCCGCGACGGACAGAAATCCTACGCCACGCTGCTTTACGCTCCGGGCGATGGGGCTTCGCTGCGATTTCATTTGCAGGCGGCTTTTCCAGCGATGGATCTGGTCCGCAAGGTGTATCAGGCGCTGGGCAGTTTTACCCAACTCGCCATCGGCGCCGGATTGGGCGAGAGTTTTGATTTTGACCTAGCAAACTTCTGCCATCTTTTCAAACTTGATCAGGCCCCGACGCACTCTGCCTTGCGCTTGCTCG
>JACMMM010000824.1 GCA_014379065.1 Saprospiraceae bacterium | reverse complement strand
TAAATTGTGCCCGCCTCCGCTTTGGTTTGGGGGGTTAAAATTGTGGCAATTGTTTTTCACTATCTCAATTTGACAAATTTTTTACCCGCCGAAGCCAAAGCGTAGGAGGGCACATTTGCCACATTTTTTATCGAATTACAACCTTCTGTACGCTGTTGCCAGCACCGCTTTGGAGATGAACCGTGTACATGCCCGCAGGCACGTTCTGTACATCGAGCGTGAGCACCTGGTCAAGGCTGAGACCTTGCAATGTACGGTTCAGCACCGTGCGGCCATCGGCTGCAATGAGGGATACAATAACCTGAGCTTCCAATGCCTGGCCGAGGCTGATGTGCAGCATGTCGTCGGCAGGGTTGGGTTGTACCAGCATCTGGATGGACTGCTTGTTGGTCTCGTCGGTACCCACCTTCACAGGTTCCACAATGACACCGTACTCAGGTGCAGTGGAACAGGCGAGGTCGCCACCGTCGGCAGTGATGCAGGCTTCGCCTGCATAGTGGAACAAGTCCATAACGTCCACTTCATCAATGTACCATGCGCCGGTGGCAGGTGCCGTATTGGCATCAGAGCCAAAACGGAAACGGAAAGTAATGTCTTTGCCGGAATAGTCGCTCAGATCGAAATAAGATTGCTTCCAGCCGTTGGAATTGCCTGAGAAGCCGGAGAGGAACGGAATGGCGAAAGTGCCATATTGCACGCCACCATCGTACCCGCCGCGCAGGGCCTTGCCTTTTGGCAAACGGAACCATTGCATCAGCGGATCTGCCTTGTCTTGTATCTCGATGAAGCCAGCATCAACACCGGCCTCTGTTTCGTACTGGTGCCAGAAGCGCAAGGCAGGCTTGCTACCAGTCACGGTGAGGTGCTGGGTGGTTTCGAGGCTGTAGTCTGAAACTATTGGAACGTCCTTACCAGCCCATGCAGACGCGCCGCTACCGGGATGCACGACAACACTCTGTAGCGTAAAGATTTCACCCGTGGTAAGGTCAACCAGATTGGCGTACCACTCGAGTTCGTCTTCAAGCAAGTCGTGGAAATAACGGTTGGAGCCTATGCCTGCTGCACTCTTAGCAATGTAAGTCAATTTGGTTACTTGGCCGCTTGGCATCGTGCCAAGATCCCAGCGCACCATGCCACCGGAGGGTACGCCACCGTTAGATGCGCTCACCAGCGTAAGTCCTGAGGGCAACTCGTCTGTGACCACTACGTTGGTTGCCGCTGCGTCTTTGTGGTTGGTCACGGTGATTTCAAATGAAACATTATCGCCTGGGTTGACGGTCGGGGTAGTTGTTATTTTATTGATCTTCAACTCTTTGACACAAGTCGGTATGGGATCAAAGTTTTCTTTTCCGTCGCCAATATTGGCTGGATCACCTTGATCGGCAAGGTAACCGAGACCCCGACGAGCAAAGACAGACGAAATCAGACATGCATCAGCGGCATTGTAGTTCATGCTGTCCGCTTTCATAATCGCATCGCGGCCGTCAACAAAACCAGGGATACAACGCTGCATTTTCATGCCATCCACGACCAATTGAATTGCACGGAAATTGCCACTATTGGTATTATTGATATCGGCATCCCAGCCATATTTTTCTACCATTGCCCAGTAAAGATCCCAAACCATATTGGCCCAAACCTCGCCTACTCCATGTGGAGCAACACTAGAGGAAACGGCTCCATAAGTAAGTGGGGCAATGCTCATGTCAGTAGAATAAGGGTAGCGGCGAATGCCTGAACCATCATTTCCTTTATAGAGCGCATAGTTTCCGATGCCACGCTTGTCAGTGCCCTGATCGCCAGGCTCTACTGTGTTGACAAGGGCCGCCCAATCGCTCCATCCTTCACCCATTTGCTCATGCGTTGTCGTATTAGGAAGGCAGTCGAAGCCATTGCCCGTGAGGCGGGTGGAGATGCCGTGGTGATATTCGTGCATGATGATGCTGTTGTCAAAATCTCCATCGCGTTGTGCAGGAGGAACTGGTATAGGCCTGTTGATGGAAATGTTTAGACCTGCACCTGCATATTGCCGCAAAAGGTCGCAATCAACTTTATGCATTATTAAGGTGGGGATAGTCACTTGTCCGCCAACGGCGCCAGCCCCTATATTCAAATCCTGATCCTCAAAGTTGCAAATGATACAAGCAATGCCCCCTGCATTTTGCACATTAAGTGCTTTAAGACCAAACTCGCATTCGCTCCGATCTACCATAACAATTTTACCCGCCACATCATTTATGGGTGGATTACATCCCAAGGTGGGAGCACCTGTGCCGTCTGATGTAACAACTACATCACCTGTTACTGGTACATCCGTAATGATGCCTCCCCATGCTGGATTTGAATCATCTGAGGAATTTCCATTGTAGATTCCAATGACTAGACCTGGACCATTCACCGATACGGCTATTCCTTTACGATTCCACACGTACATCTGCATACTGCCATTACCGCCGTCTGCAGGGGTTGAGAAATTTGCATTGTCCGTACCAAGTCCATCCAGCGCTTGGGCAAATACTTCGTCGTTCCCATTGCCGCCGTGGCCATAGTTGTTATTTTGAAAATTCCCCGCTTCTTCATCAAAACCATAGCGGTAGAAGATGTCGTGCATCTTGTTGTTTATGTAGAACAAGTTGGTAATTGCCGCTTGTTTATTGGCGACTGGCTCAGCGACTGGATTGAAAGGAAAATCAAAATCCAGCGTCGCTCCACCATCTACCGACTCATTTGGGTCAGGGGTGTTGTCGTTTGCGCTGTCATCAAATGCCCACACATTGTTGCCGTGTGTAAAGGTGTTTTCTTGACCTATTGCACCGTCGAGATCCAGCCAGCCAAAAGGGGAGGCCTGTGGGTCGGCTGGATTGGTTTCTATCGTACGGTTGCCGTAAGTGGGGCTTTCAATTGGAAGCGCAAAGACGGTGTATTTTTCATCAAGGAGGAGTTCGTTTATAGCGGACTCTTGACTGTTGACCTTTGACTGTTGACTGTTGACCGTTTTACCCGCCGAAGCCTTAGCGTAGGAGGGTGACTGTTGACTCTTGACCTTTGTTTCAGAACATTGATCAGCACCGCCTCCACGGTGTGCATGGCCAAGTTGGCAGTACACTGTGTGATTCAACTTGTTGGAAATCAAACCCGTTTGCGCATCTACGGTGATGGTCCAAAGGTCGGGCGTGTTGGCTTGGTCAATGACCATTTCCCAGGAAAGCCGTACAGAACCGCTGTTGGTGAGCAGATAAGAAGCAGACACGGGGATTTGTTTTTTCGAAATCGCACCGCCCTCGAACACAAAGTTTTGCTCGTTGGCTTTGCTGCGCAAGGCAGGCAAAGGAAAGCCTGTGAAACCCAAATTTGCCATCGCCATTTCCAGTGCTTTGGCTGCACTTAGGGAAGGCAAGTCCGTGTTGATACGCGGGCTAAGATCGTTCACAAAACGGTGGCCGAGGTGCATCACCTCGCCGTTGGGCTTTACATGGAGGCCAAAAAGACCGTTGAACACGGGGATGCCGTGGTACTGTTGTTGCAACCACACGTGCGTAACGCCATTGTGTTTGGTGCTGTACTCGCGCACGACTTTTACATCGGATACGTCGTTTTTGGTGAGTTCAAATTTTGAAGGATTCTCTTGAAGGAAGAGGAGCGCGGTTTCGCGCGCGCTGTGACTTTGAGCCGAAAGGCCAACTGCCAAAAAAGCAAAGAGGGCAGTCAAAAGCCAAAGGCGTGAGTAAACGAGGTGTCGGTTCATTTGCCAGACAGAATGATTTGGTGAAAGATAGAAAGCAGGCTTCGAGGGCTGCCAAAGGTAGCAAAAGGCGGTTTCACCAAGCAACTACCTTTGAAAAATGTCAGAAATAGCAAAGATCAAGGCCATTTTTTGTTTCAATTCACTCTTCTGTACTCCGTTTAATCCTTGTTTCTACCTTTGCCTCAAATTAAACAACGTTGGAAAACAAAACAGCCAATAACCTGCCGATCAGACAGGTAGGCAAACAAATCAAAACTGATAACCAACCACCAGCAACCGTGACAGAAGTCAAACTTTTCGCCTGTTCCGCTTCCAAAGACCTCTCCAAAGAAATCGCCCATCACTATGATGCCCCCCTTGGCGACACCACGCTCGCCCGCTTCAGCGACGGCGAAATGCAAACCATCATCAATGAAAGCGTGCGGGGTTCCTACACCTTTTTTATCCAAAGCACTTGCCAGCCCCACGACAATTTGGTGGAGCTCCTGCTTTGGATTGATACCGCCCGACGCGCATCTGCGGGCTATATCACGGCTGTGGTGCCTTATTTTGGCTATGCTCGCCAAGACCGCAAAGACAAACCAAGGGTACCCATCAGCGCCAAGCTCATGGCCAATATGATCACTGCCGCAGGGGTAGACCGCATCATGACGATGGACTTGCACGCCGACCAGGTGCAAGGCTTTTTTGACATCCCGGTGGATCACCTGCGCTCTGAGGCCATCTATGTGCCGTACTTGGAAAAACAAGACCTCTCAAAAGTTATTTTTGCCAGCCCCGACGTGGGGGGTGTAAAACGC